>JBDQHQ010000092.1:0-7877 GCA_040264795.1 Akkermansiaceae bacterium
GCTGTCATGGCATTCGTTGATTTGAACCTCGCTGTTAACATGGTAGTCGGGGGCGGCACGGCAGAAACTCTTGGAATACAGGGCGGTGAGTTTGTTGGCTTTTCGGGGACGACCCAATGGAGATGGCTGTGGTGGACAATCATTTATAACGACACGATGCAGATGGCCCCGTTTTGGGGACAGGGCTTCGGAGCTGATATCACGGGCCCTTTTTTGGAGGCATGGCTCGGGCCGGCCTATGGCGACGCCACCGGATACGCGCGCTATCCCCACAATGTCATGATGACCGTGTTTGGCAGACTTGGACTGATAGGGCTATTTCTGTTTGGCATGATGTTTGTAGCCATTGTGATGTTCATCCTAAAATTCTGCCGGTCATTTTTTCCAAGCCCTCAGAGGAGAGATGCTGATTTGATCTGCTTCAGTATCGTTGTGGCAGGGATTGTTAACGGCATATTGCAGGCCACGTATGAGATTCCTCACTCTGCGATCACTCACTGGGTATGCTTGGCATATCTTGTTGCAAGATATTATGGCGTTGTAACGAATGCACAGACGCAACACCAGTTAGCGCCTGAGGCAGGTGACAATACCGATCAGACCTAACAGGACGGTTGTCATGGCATCGCCGGCGCATGCATCCTAAACCGGACATTATATCATCATTGCCTTGGAAGACTTGGCAGGCATTTTCTGCTTTTAAAAGATAATGAGCTCATTAACCAAATCAGATTTTTTTGATGCTTATTTCCAATCTCTGGAGCAAAGAGGCATTCAATATGTGATACTTCATTCATATAATGCTTATCCCAGCCGGATTCAATCAGACATCGATTTCTGCGTAAGTGACAGCAGCCTTATGGATGTAGTCACTTCTCTTTCCGCTTTCTGCCGCAAAAATGGGTGGCGGCTCATTCAAGTAATGCAACATGAAGTTAAAGCTTTTTTCTGTGTGTGTGTGTCGCACACAAATCCGGATGAGTTTTTGCAGCTGGATGTATGTTCGCACTACATGCGCCAAGGAAAGCTATTGCTCGAGGACTACAAGATTTTGGAAGGGGTAGAACCGTTCAAGGATAGAAGCTTCCGTGTTCCTGCCAGACAGGCAGAGCTATCCTATATTTTTTGGAAGGCTGCGGCTAAAGCTAAATCTTATCAAAGTATAGAGCCGAGAGTTCTGGAACTGCTTGCGTCAGGCCAGGCTCACAATCAAGAGCAAGAAATCAATCAGCTCGCACGCATGTTGGGGCTTGATGGGCAATACGCCAACGGGGTGGCTCTTTTAGCTGATCTCTCAGAAAAGTATCAGAAGCTTCCTGTGCTTACACATGTTGGTCAATTGTCCAAGGTCTTACGCAGGCTGCGCTATCCTACAGGGTGTTTCTGCATTTTGAAAAACGAGGAGACGGCTGAACAATGCTCTGAGACGCTTCGACAATTATCTGCCTGTGCGTTCAGAAGATATGGTCGAATCCAAAAACCAAAGTTGGCTGGTTATAAGAGAATTGTAAGCTCGACCCTATTGCTGGGCTCTAGAGAGAGTGGTTTGCTTCTTCGGGCAGCCAATAAGTTCTTACAATGTGAGTTTATCCTCGACGCTACTGATGATACGGGCGTGATCAAACAGCTCCATGAGCGACTGGAAAAGCGTGTGGCATCTCAATGGGCGCCTTAATGTTGAGGAGTAAGGATCATGCAGCATTTGGCGCTCACTCCATGATTCATAGCGTTTTCAAGCCATGCATGGCTTAGCAATATGCTCCAAATCAACATGGAAATAGTCTGATGAATAGAAAAATGATCATAGCTTTCACCGGAACAGATGGCTCTGGGAAAAGCACAGTCATTGACCGCATCACACCATGGTTAGAGCAGATGAATCAAAGCGGTGTTCATTATGAGCATTTGAGACCAAACTGGTTGCCCCCGCTGTCAAGATACAGTGGAGCATCTAATATAGAAGCTACTCAACAAGTTCAATCACCTCATGAAAAAACCCCCAGTGGCTTGTTGGGTTCGCTGTTCAGACTATGTTATTATTTTTTGGACTATCTATTTGGCTATTGGGCCAAAATACGACCCATTGCAAGTAAAGGCGGGAAAATTTGTCTCTTCGACCGCTATTATCATGACATAGTGATTGATCCAAGAAGACTTAGGATCTCATTACCGAATCAACTTATAAGTTTATTGTTTTCGGTGGTGCCTTCACCTGACTTAATTATCTGCCTTGGAGCAGACCCGGAGCTTATATATGCAAGGAAGCCCGAGACCTCATTGGAAGAGGTGAGACGACAAGTCGAAAGTCTTAAGCAATTATCGCTGCGAGAGGGTAAGGCTGCTTGGGTAGATACAGGACAGTCAATCGAGGATACCCTTGCTCAGGTAGTTGGAGCGATTAAGGACTCGATGCAGATGAAGAACAAGTAATGACCTCTTCGAATATGCCACTTAAAGTCCTGGTAATTGCCTATGCTTGTGAACCTCATGAAGGTTCTGAGCCAGGCACAGGGTGGAATTTTGCAAAAGAGTTGGCCGGATCTTGTAACGTGACGGTGATCACGAGAGCGAACAACAAGGCTCCTATCGCACGTGAATTATCAAAAAACCCAATACCCAATCTTCATTTCAAATACATCGACCCGCCTAAATTTTTAGTGCGCTTGAAGCGGGCAGGGCTGCTTCCGACTCAGATGTTTTATTTTTTTTGGCAGCTAACTGTTGCTATTGCTTACTGGGGCAAAATGAATAACAAATGCTTCGATATAGTCCATCAGCTCACCTTCAACAGTTTTGAAGTGCCCCCATTGTTATTTCTGGCAAAAGCTGACGCAAAACTCGTATGGGGGCCAATAGGTGGAGGCCAGACGGTGCCGATGAGGCACATGCCACTGTTTGGGATTAGAGCGGCCGCTTTGGAATGTGCTCGGAATTTAAGAGTAAAATTATCTGCGCTAAATCCGTTATGCATCAAGGCACTTCGTAATACTTCGCTTGTTTATTTTGCAAATGATGAGACCCGGAGATTACTTTCTTTATGGAGCCCTGATCATACTAAAATGATGATTGATGTGGGTGTGAACACTAATATCTTTGAATCGAAGCCAGTGGATAAAGGAGGGAATGCAGCTGCCGTTATTTTGTTTGCAGGAAGACTCGAGGGGAGAAAAGGGGTCACGCTACTCCTAAAGTCGATATCCCGTCTTTCGCAGAAGGGGCAGCCGCTAGAGTGCCGAATAGTTGGCACAGGACCCCAACAAAAAATCATTCATGAGCTTATCTTGCAATATGGTTTGAGTGAACAAGTCAAAATGTTAGGGGGGATTTCACATGATGAAATGGCAAGAGAGCTCGCGAGTGCTGACATGTTCGTCTTTCCCAGCCTGCGAGACACCTCTGGTGCCGTTGTGTTAGAGGCTATGGCGACATGCCTACCGACCATCTGCATTAATCATCAAGGTGGAGGGATTATGATAGATGATAAGTGTGGTATTAAAATAGAACCATCGGGTATTGAGGAGATGGTTGAATGCCTCGCTGATAGCATCCAGCAACTGGCGAGCAGGCCGGATCTAAGAAGATCAATGGGAGACCATGCTAGAAAAAAAGTGGTGCAGGATTATGGATGGGGGGCCCGAGTCAATAAAGTGAAGGGTGACTACTTGCAGATTTTGAAATGAGAGAGCGCCTTCTTGGAGGCGAGAAAGCATCATGTTCAAATCTAAGACTGTGAGTTCAAATCATAGATGAAAAGCGATCGATCTATTTTGTGTGCTCTTTCTGGCAATGGAGCGGTTGTTGCCTCGCAACGCTGTTATTGCTTGAAGCGTAATGGGCACCTGCTGCTTGCCTTGCCGAAAGATAGAGATTTGGCGAGAGTGAGCCTCGAGCTTTATCAACCTCAGTCGATACGGGCAAAAGTTGCGATCACGATTGTAAGATTACTCGTCTCATTAAATTTACACATATGGATGCCACACATAGATATCAAGGCGGCGAATGAGAGCGTTTTCGGCAAGCTGCTGAGTGGAGGTTGCCAGCTTGGATTTTTACTGGGAAATCCGGATGGGAGTAGCCGGAAAGTGATCGTTGCGCAGCGCGATGCAGGGAGCTACGAAGTATCCAAGGTAGGAGTAGGGAGCGCGGCAAAGCTATCGGTAAATCATGAAGAGAAATTTGTCCGGTCTCTGCGAGAAGTTTACACTGGCGTCCCTCACATTCTAGAGAGTTCGAATACGGACGCCTACTCTTCCTATACTACAACTTATGTCAGTGGGCGCTCTCCCCAACATGATGATGACCCTCTTGTTTTAGGCGTATTGGAAAGCTGGATGCGACTTTCAAAACCTTGTAATGTTTCTGACACGAGTATCTGGGCATTGATGAAAAAAGAGGCGGAAGCTACCGGCACAAGCGAATTCATCGATGTCGTCAAGCAATTGGAAGGCCTTGTAATCAAGCAGGGCTTGTATCACGGGGATTTCGCTCCATGGAATATTAAGATATCATCCGGCGATGAGGTGCATGTCATGGATTGGGAATTTGCTTCCTTGGATGGATTTGCAGCCTGGGACTGGATTCATTACTTGTTGCAAAGGGCGATCCTTGTGGAGGACCAATCTGAAGAAGAAGCTATTGAAGTTTGTAGGAAGTGGGCAAATACAGACAGGGGCAGAGACTTTATGAATACTGCCGGTTGGGGACATAATATCGAATTGTGTCTTGGCAGTTATCTGCTGTACTCAAAAATTTTAGCAAGATTTGAGCATGAAGATTTGCTTGCTGAGTGGATGAAGCAATGAGATCGCATTACGATATATTGTTAGTAGGTCAGACCCCGCCACCTTATCATGGTCAGGCAGTAGTTACTGCCATGCTTTTTGAGCATGACTGGGGCGATGTGAGGGTTCATTGTTTGAGGATGGCATATAGTGCAAGTATTGAATCTGTGGGAAGATTGGCAGTTGGTAAGTTGCTTCATTTGGGGGCACTCATTTTCAAAACATGGTGGGCCGTGCTGACTAAGAGGCCCGAAGTTTTATACTACCTTCCTGCAAGTGCCAATAAAGCTCCGGTTGTACGTGACATCCTTTACTTGGGAGCAGTGAGGTGGTGTTTTCCCAAAACGATATTTCATTATCATGCGGGCGGCTTGCCTGAATACATTGATAATGCTGGCTGGTTAGGTAAATTGGCAGCACTTGCATACTCTAATGCAGATTTGAGCGTTGAAATCTGCAAAACTGATTATTCCCCAGGCCGTGCTTTTCGCGCTAGGAGCACCACCTTTATCCCGAATGGGCTTGATGTCAAAAAGTGTGAGAGAACCAGACAAGAGGATTCAAAATTGAGGGTGCTCTTCATGGGAGCGCTCAACGAGGGCAAAGGAGTAATGGAAATTCTAGAATCGGCTCAATTACTCAAAGCCCGCGGTTGTGAGGTTGAATTTCAACTTGTCGGTGCTTGGGCTTCTGAAGAGTTTGAGAGCCAAGTGCGAGATGCCCTGACAGGTTTTAATTTGGAAACTGTGGTCACTTTCCCGGGAGTTCTAAAGGGGCATGAAAAATGGCAGGCTTTTACAAACGCAGATATCTTTTTCTTCCCGACTCACTATAAGTCCGAGAATTTTCCTTTGGTGATCATTGAGGCAATGGCTTGCGGATTACCCGTCGTTACTACCACATGGCGAGGAATTCCCCAGCTAGTCGGAAATAGTTCTGCTGCTGTGCTTTGCGATATCATGGCTCCTGAGCAATATGCTGACGCAATTGAAGAACTTGCTAATAATGCCCAGAGGAGAAAGCAAATGGCAGAGGCGTCAGTCGAACATTATGAGGCATATTTCACTCGCGACAAATTTATTGGAAGAATGGAGCACGCATTTAGAGATGTGCTAAATAATGAAGCGGCATCCTGCCAAAGCTATGAACCATGAATTTTCTGACCATATTTTTTATTAGTCTTGGCTTACTTGCAGCTGGCCTACTGAGTGTGACCTTAAGCCTGCCTTTGCAGGCCCCTACCTTGTTTTTCATCGGTATGGCGGGGTTGTTTGCAGCTATGAGCTCGTTGCTGGCTGCAAAGAGTAACCGAATCAATGGCTCGCCGGGTTCAGACCGTGCCTGGTTACCATTACTGGCTATCGTCAGCATTGCCTACTTTGCAGCGCGCGCCCATTGGTCTCCAGTGCAAGATTTAGGGCTTGAGGACCTCATGCTGATTCTTCCCGCTGGGCTGTTCTATCTGATTGCAGGCCATTCGGTTGGCGACAAAGCCGGTATAAGCTTGCGCCTGGGTATCGCTTGGGTCGTGATTACCCTTCTCATGTTACACGTCGCCTCATGCTTTTTACAGCTATATGGCGATGAGGGATATTCGCTGTCACTCTATTTTTGTGGATTATCAAGATCAAGTGACAGCCATATTACCGGGATGTATGGATATTATGGAAGCTTTGCCAATTTTGCAGTGATTGCGGGGTTGCTATCTCTGAGTTTGGGAGTTTGGGGGAAGTACAAATCTACTGTAAAATTATTCTTATTCGTATTGGGCTTGTTGGCATTGCTATTGGCACTATTGGCGCAATCAAGGTCCGCCGCACTAAGTATGGGGCCCGCCGTGGTCGTGTATGTCGTTTTAATGTATACCTCCCTGGCAAGGCAGGGCGGCAGGGTCAAAATATGGACTCAAAGGGCATTATTATTAATGGGTGCTGCCGGATGCATCGCAGTCGTATTTGGAGCATTCTATGTCTTTGGGCAAAGAGGTGCTGGCCTGATGTCGGTTTTTGAGACGGGAGTACGTATTCCATTGTGGGCGATGGCTGCTGAGCAGTGGAGCGACAACATACTGCTTGGGGCCGGTGGGCGTAGTTTTTCGTACGAATGCTACTCTTACTGGGGTGATGATTTGAACTCAGGTGAGGCAAGCCCTGAGTTCGTCCATAATGAATACCTTCAGGTCCTGGCAGATTATGGACTGGTAGGCTTTATTCTGTTGATCGGACTGCTGATTTCACATCTTGCATTGGGGCTAAAACAAGTTCACAGCTTATCGGGAAGACTGGGTGAAAGTGGGCTGGGACATGGATCTAATGCTCTGGCCCTGGCCATTGCCGGCACTGCTGGAATGGTAGCCATGGCGATTCATATCTGTTTTGATTTTCCTACGCGTATACTTCCCAATTTACTGCTCATGATATGTTGTGCAGTGTGGGTTTTGCCATTGCCCTTTTTGAACCATCAAAAATCAGAACATGGCAGAACAGCAGGATCAAAAAATCAATTAAGTCAGCTTGGAATTATTGTGCTTATGATTCTAAGTTTGGCTACGATTGGATTGGGCGCTTACCAGTGCTATTCCGGAGCCCCACTTGTTAAAAACAAAATGGCAAGGGAGCATGGAGCGTGGAACGCCGGGAACGCAGATCGTGAAACGTGGATTCCTGCTATAGAGAGATCTCTCGAGCGTGCACCGTACTGGAGGCGTTACGAGCGTTTAGGAGCACTATATCAAGTAAGTGCCACGCATGCCAGCTTACTCAGAGACAAGCAGAATTTCGTGGATCGCGCTGAGGCTAATTATCTCGCTGCACTAGAGCGCAACCCATTTGATTTAATTGCAAAACTCAATCTGGCATCACTTTACACCGAGCATAAGTACTGGGATAAAGCCGATGAGGTTTATGCTGGAATCACGGAATTCGCCCGGGCTCGGGAGCGGAGGTTTCGTGTCCATAAGAAATGGGGCGATATGCATTTGATGTGGGCAGAGGATCTCATGGCAAAGCAGCGCTCAAACGAAGTAGAGAGGCACCTTGCCGAGGCCAAAAGACTCTACAAATCCAGTTATGATTACGCCCATTATTATGATTATGA
>JBDQHQ010000093.1:0-7877 GCA_040264795.1 Akkermansiaceae bacterium
AACCGTGAAAGAAGCTAATTGAGCTCACTGGGCAATCAAGGCCATGCAGCACCGGCTGGGAATATAGATGCTGAGTTTGCCATCCTTGTCGGCCGAGTACGTCAGTGACTCGTCAACACGAGCAAAGCCGCCATTTTCAGCCGAGTCGCTGTTGAGCGCTATTTGGTAATTGCCCTTGCGGCCGATGTTGAGCTCGTAGTCCGGGAATGACTTCGCCGGGTTGAAATTGAAGATGAAAATCACATTGCCTCGCTCAGCAGCCAGAATTTGATCATCATTGTGGGTGTGCAGAGTCTGGGCCGGAGCACAACCTAGTAAATTGAACTTCTTGGCCAAGCTGATCATGTCCTGATCAAACTCATTGAGGTGTTGGTAGCGAAGCTCGGCATTGTCTACCAATGACCACTGACGGCGGCAGTAATGGTATGACCACTCATTGCCCTCACGAGGGAAGTCGAGCCACTCAGGGTGCCCGAATTCGTTACCCATGAAATTCAGCCAGCCCTCACCACCGGAGATCAAAGTGAAAAGACGTATCATTTTGTGCAAGGCAATGCCCCGGCTGATGATGTCATTGTCATCATCAATGCCCATGTGCCAGTACATATCCTGATCCATCAGCCGGAATGCGATGGTCTTATCTCCCACGAGTGCCTGGTCGTGGCTTTCAGCATAGGCGATGTTGGCTTCACCATAGCGCCGGTTGGTCATTACTCCCCACATTTCTTCAGGATTCCAGTCTTCATCCTTTTTGTGTTTGAGAAGTTTGATCCAGTAATCGGGAATGCCCATGGCCAGACGGTGAGTGAAACCTATGCCTCCCTCCGAGGTGGGACGGCATAGCCCGGGCATACCACTCATGTCCTCTGCCACGATAATCGCTCCGGGCCGGAGTTTGTGACAGAGCGTGGTCGCCAAGGCGAGGTAGAGAATTGCGTCTTCATCGGGGCCATCGAGGAAGTACTTGTCATAGTGGTCGAAGGCGACCGTTCCATGATGATCGTAAAGCATCGATGTGATGCCATCGAAACGGAAGCCGTCAAAACGGAATTCCTCAAGCCAGTAGCGGACGTTGGAAAGCAGGAAGCGGCAAACTTCTTCCTTACTGTAGTCAAAGCATTTTGAGTCCCACTGCGGTTGGTCTCCTTTCTGGCCGGCGTGGAAATACTGATGATCCGTGCCATCAAATTCATTAAGCCCTTCGGCGAGGTTTTTGACCGCATGAGAGTGGACGATGTCGAGAAGTACGGCCATTCCCATGCCGTGTGCGGTATCAATAAGATACTTGAGGTCCTCCGGGTTTCCGAAGCGGGAGCAGGCGGCAAAGAAAGAGGATACATGGTAGCCAAAGGATCCGTAATAGGGATGCTCCTGCACGGCCATGAGCTGGATGGTGTTATAGCCGAGTTTCTTAATACGTGGCAGCACATCGTCAGCAAACTCGCGGTAGGTGTGTAGCCTGGGCTCTTCACCGCCCATGCCTACATGAGCTTCGTAGATGAGTGGGGCGCCAAGTGATGACGGGTCAAATTCGTTTTGCCAGGCGTATTGCTTTTCGGGCAGCCAGACTTGCCCCGCATAATCATGGGTGGTCTCATCCTGAACCGCGCGGTGAATGGTGGCGGGAATGCGGTCACGTGCTGACCCGTCAGCACCATAGACGTGTAACTTGATCTTGTCCCCGTGCTTGAGGGTTTCACCGGGGAGCTCAAGCTCCCATATGCCGTCGTCAGCCTTGGTCAACGGGTGCTTGCCTGAATCCCAGTCATTAAAATCACCAATGATAGAGAGGTAGTGCGCAGCTGGTGCCCACTCTCGAACTATCCAGATCTTTCGCTTCTGATGGTAGTGAATCCCCAGCTCCTTATGAGCCTGCGCATATGCTTCAATGCTTCCGGCATTTTCATGAATCACTTCCAGCCGCTCATTGAGCCTCTTGATACGCCATGAGATGTGATCCGCGTAGGGCTCGAGCCAGCAGTCATCCTGGACCAAGCGGGGAACCTCCGGTGAATCATTACTCATGGGCGGTATGCTAAGCACAGTGGCAGGACAACGCACGGAAATTGTGAGCGAGCAGATCGTGGCCGCTATTGCTCAGCTGCCAGGTTGAGTGCTTTGATGACAATCGCTGGTGTAAGATACTCGGGCAGCATAATTGCCGGCTTTGTGCTGTCAGCGGGGTAGATCAGATTGGTTGGTAATGACTTCCTGCCCGCCCGGTCCATGTCCTTTTTGATGATCTGGTCACCGTCAGTACTGTCAGCAGTGACAACCAGAACGTTGTATTTGCTCAGTAGGTCGTTTACGGCATCGGATGAGAACACACGGCTCTCATTTTGTTGGCAAAGTAGTCACCAGTCAGCAGTGTAGTCCACCCAGACAATACGTCCTTTGGAGCGGTTGAGCTCAACAACTCCCGGATACCAAGATGATCCGGTCAGTGGTGTTGCCGGGGCGCGCTCCTCAGTAGCGGACTTGGTCATGAAGAATGCCCCTGTGGCGACAAGGATGGGGAAACTGATACCCCAAACATATTTTTTGACCTTCGGGGTGTAGGGAGTGCCGAAGCGGCCATAAGCCCAGACGGCGAGGCCGATGACCACAGCAGCCATGAGCAGCCATGAGGCGCCCCCTGTGCCGGTGATTTTGGCAAAACTGCGGAAAAAATACGCAGCCGTAGCAAAGAGGGCAAAGGCCATGAGCTGCTTGAAAGTCACCATCCAGGCGCCCGGTTTGGGTAGCTTGTTGATGAGTTTGGGGAAAAAGGCCAGGACCACATAGGGAGAGGAGATACCGAGGGCAAAGACTGAGAAGATGAGCATGCCCTGCAGTGGTGGCTGCTTGAGTGTGTAACCCATGACCGATCCGAGGAAAGGGCCACTACAAGGAGTGGCGATGAGAGTGGTGAGCACACCGGAGAAGAATGACCCTGAGTAACCTTTTTTGGCCTGGAGCTCACCACCGGCGCCTGTAAGTGATGTGCCAATCTCAAATACGCCCGCCATATTCAGGCCAAACAAATAGAGCAGCATGATGATGGCTGCCAGGAAGATAGGACTGGTCAGTTGTTCGCCCCAATTGACATCACGGCCAAAGGTGAAAATCAGCACATAAATAATGCCGGCAAGAATCCACATTGAGACAAGCACACCTGTCATAAAGACAAGACCGTGGATTTTAATTTTTTGAGGTTCGGAGCCTGCTTGTTGAGCAAATCCCATCACCTTGAGGCCCAGTACCGGGAACACACAAGGCATGAGGTTAAGAAGCAATCCACCTATAAAAATGAAGCCCAGCGCGGTGAGTAAGCTATGAGCTTTTTCCTGGGAGCCATCCAGTAATACAAAATCAATTTTGCGCTCCGCATCATAGAGCTCTGCTGCCGCAGCTATTTCTTCCTCAGTCGGAGCTCTGTTGCTGGGGCCGTGGGATGAGGAAACCTGTGCTGCCGAGACACTTGTTGTTTGCTCTGCTGGAGTATTTGCCAGGGGAGTGGTGAAGCTAAGCGCCGTCTGATCACCAAAAAGTAGAATGCCTGATATGCTTTCACCAGGTTTGGCGGACGCCTTGAGGGGGGCCTTGAGAACATATGCGTCACCCAGATCGTTGAGTGTTTGTTTTTTGCTCGCATCGGTCAGACCAGCGTTATCTACATAGTGCAATGACTTGATGATAGCGACGCTGCCATCTGTCGTGCTAATGTGGAGCACTAGGTTTGAGTCTTTGACCTTGGCTTCGATGTAGAAGCGCTCGCTACTTTGGGGGATTTGCGCGCGTGCTGATTTGAAATACGCCTGCTGATCCGGGGCCAGGATTTGTGCATCTCCAAGCGGAATCGTGATTTGAAGTGGCTCGGATTCGGGAGGTGCACAGCCTTGGTCATCACAGAGTTGCCAGGTGGGAGTAACCACAATATCAGCCCCTGATGTTGCGGTTCCGGCTACTGATATGTCTGCCAGCAGGGTGTATTGTTTCTCATAGATGTAGAATTGGGTATCATCACTACTGTAGAGCTTTGGCGTGGGCCAATGAAGTTGATCGAGTTTAAAGCCATCGGGCAGCTGCCAGTCAAATTCAAGCGGTAGGCCGGGTCCTCCCGGATTCTGGTAATAAGCGTGCCACCCGTCAGCGTGTTCCAACTGGATGGCGATCGTGAAGGATTCTCCTGGCGCAGTTTGGCTTACCTCGGAAATGATTTCCGCCTTGGTCATGCTATCTTGCCCAAATGGAGAACTGCTTTGGGATTGGAGCAGCCCGGTAGTAATGGCAAGTATGAGGAGAATAGAATTCAGGTGTTTCATGTCAGACGGTATGCAATGCTTATTGTAGAAGCTCCTGTTTGGTATGAGTATTGGTAGCCCAACTTGTTCCCGTGAATTTGATCAAGCGATCTCTGGATCAGTTTCCTGAGGTTCTACGCTGACGACGTCTTCATGCATTTTACGCTCCCAAATATATCTTCTAAACAGAACCTTCAAAGCGGCGGTAAGTGGAACTGCTAGAAGGGCCCCAATGAAACCACCCAGAATGAGGGACCAGAACAACATGGAGAAAATCACCGTCATGGGGTGGAGTCCCACTGAGTCACCAACAATCTTGGGTGCGGTGACCAGGGAGTTGATTTGCTGCACGACAAAGAAAATCGCGATCACCGATACTACATAGACCCAGGGGTTGTGCCCTAGAAAGTTGTGGTTTTCCGCATGGCTGTAGTGGACAAAGGCAATCATGCACGCCGGTATCAGGCAAATAATGTTACCGATGTAGGGAATAACACCAAGGATGGCCATGAACAGACCGATGACGAGCGCGTAGGGCAGGCCAAAAATCCACAGGGCCAGACCCACGAGGATGCCGTCAATAAACGCCACTAACATCTGGCCGCGGAAGAAGGAAATCAGATAACCGTTGATTTCGCTTAGTGTCTCGACGACCTCGTTTTTGAATTTAGATGCCTTGAGTGGAACGTATTCGTGCCAGTGGGCCTTGATGCTCGAGCTCTCCTTGAGGAAGTAATAGAGATAAACCGGAGTCATTACAAAGCCGATGGTAAGGCCCAGAATGCCGAGGATCTTGGATGAGCCCTCGCTGAACCACCCTGTGATGGTTTGAACAATTTGGGCTGCATATTTTGAGAGTAAATACTGCCAACGATACTGATACTCATCCTCCGCATACGGATCATGATCTACTTCGCTCGCATCGCCGTTAGTGGCGTGCTCAGCGGAAGTCTCGATATGGACGGCACCGGTTTCAGGATTTACTTTTTCCGATGCGTAATCAATGGCCGGCTTGAGCCATGGAGTATCCTTGATGCTCGTCATTTTAGCGGTTGCTTTGCGGGCAATTTCCTCCTTGTCATGGAAAGCATCAGAAACCTGCTTGGCAATAGGGGGTACGATCAAGAAACCAAGAGTGGTCAGAAAAATAATAAAACATGCGAATACGTAGATCACGGCTTTGAGACGGGACAAGCCTCTGTGTTGCAGCCAAGTGACGATGGGGTCGAGGAGGTAGGCGACGATGCCGGCCACGGCTAGAGGAACGAGAACAGGCTGCAGGTAGCCAATGGTCTCACCGATGAGCCAAATGAGCCCTGCGATGAGTAAGCCGATGACTAGCAGGGAAATACCCGTGAGGGCACGCCAAATGGTCCTGCTTTGAAACCGTGTCGGATATTTTGGATTCACGAAGCTGAATCCTAATAAGTAGAATGAAAATTGCGATGGTAAAATCCCGCCTAAATTATACCCCGCACGGGCATTGTAGCGAGGCTCACTGATGGGGGTGTCAGCTTGCTGCAGACCTCAGAGTAAGCAGGGCGACTTCCGGACTGCAGGCAAACCGAACTTTAGCACCCACTGTGCCAAGGCCGCGGCTGACAAAGAGCTGTGAGTCCCCCTTGGTGTATGATCCGTAAATGTAGTTTCTGCCGTATTTGACCTTCACTGGTGCGTAACCGACCAGCGGCACCCTGCACTGGCCTCCATGGGTATGGCCGGATAGTTGGAGATCAACAGGGAAGCTGGAACGTAGCGAGTCAAAAACATCGGGCTCGTGAACCAGCGCCAGCACTGTTTCGTTTTTGTGCCCGCGGTAGCAGGCCGGAGCGTCGACCTTGCCGGACCAGGCAGAGTCCGTGCCGATGACAAAGAAGTGTTCGCCCTTGATCTGAATGCAAGAGCCATCGTTGTGCAGGAATTCAATACCTGCTTTGTGAAATGCTCTACTGAATCTTCCAGGGCTTGCACTCCATCCGTCATGGTTGCCCATGGTGGCGTAAATGCCATGTCTGGCTTGAAGACCGGAGAGGGTGTCCATGAGGGGGTCGATCACCTTGGGGCGGCCCTCAATATAATCCCCCGTGAGCGCGATGATGTCCGGTTGGGCGGCATTGACCACGCGCACGACTTCCTGCATGAGTTCTTGCTGCTCTTCCGGCTTGTAATGAATGTCGGTGAGCTGAGCAACCACCAGCCCGTCAAGTGACTTGGGAAGCTTGGGAAGCCGAACGGTTTTTTGCGTTACCGAGAGCAGCTTGGGCTCAACATAACGGGCGTAGGAAGCGCATGATGCTGCTGCCAGTCCACTCGTGATGATGAAGTTTCTTCGACTGAAGAGCTTGTTTTTAGGGGGTTTCATGTTGTTAAAACTGGACAAAACCCTAGCACAGGTATTCGATTTGTCCATGAGTAATGCTGCCGACGCTGAGGACAATCTAGAGTTAAACTCCCGTATTAGCATTCCTCAATATGCGATGTCACTGGCGCACGTGGCCAGTCTGCGCTCAGAGGATCCTTTTCGCAAGGTAGGTGCCGCAGCTCTTGACTTTGATAACCGTGTCGTAGGCACTGCCTACAATGGCCTTGCCCCCGGTTTTGACGCCCCCTTGGGCTTCTGGGATGACCGTGACAAAAGGCAAAAATTCATGCTTCACGCAGAGATCAACCTCTGCAGCCTGTTCAAACGGGGGGAGGTTAAATTGATCGCATCCACAACGATGCCCTGCACCGCCTGCATGCAAACACTGTGCGCTTATGGCATTGAGGAAATCTACTACCGTGATGTCTACCAAGAATCTGCGGCACCTGAAATAGCCAAGACCTACGGGATCAAGTTTGAGCAGGTTACTCAGTATCCAATGGGATAATAGGAGTGGCGTCCGGATTCAGAGGCGCCTCAGTATCGGTGCCCGGGGTGTCAGTGGAGAGTGGGGGCGCTGTCAATTCATCCGGGGTGATCGGCTGCGAGATGATATCACTGCTATCATGATCATCGGTGTCACCTCCGTAGAAGCTACGCACATAACCAATCTCGATCATCGTATCTTGCCAGGATGAGAGTAGACCTTTGTCACGCCAGATGAAGAGTGCCTCACGCAGGATTTTTTTTGCCTCTTCGTCTTTGTTGTCATGATAAAGTAATGCGGCACGTGAGTAATGATAAAAGGGGGTGTCGTCCCACTCGTCATACAAGTCGGTCATTGCCTTGGCTTCCTCGACTTGATTCATTTTGAGTTTGCAGAGAAGTAATTTGAACTCGCTCAAATGCTTTAGTCCCTTGGCGTTCTCGGGCAGGAGTTCGATGAGCTTGGTGAATTGTTCATGCGCGGTTTCCCAGTTACGCATCACAAAGTTGAGCTCAGCGATATTGAAGATAATGTTGGTGCTATCTGGGCTGAATTCTAATACTTGCTCAAAGATCGGCAGGGCCTTGTCAAAAGCTCTCATTTCAACGTAGCAACCAGCTCTCAAGCTCATGGCACCGGGGTGATTGGGGAAAGCTTTGTCAAGCTCGCCAATAATTTGCAGGGCGTCAAAAAGCCTTTTCTCGCTGAAGAGTTTTTGTGCTTCGTTGAGTTTGGAGTTAAACTC
>JBDQHQ010000094.1:0-7864 GCA_040264795.1 Akkermansiaceae bacterium
GTCTCAAATCTGGCAAAAATTCCACGGAGCCTGCTCACATTCCAGCTACCCGAAGTAAGAGAGTCCTTAACCAACTTCGGGCGCCAACTCTCCGGCGGGCTTGATCCGCTCGATGGGGTGGCACGGCTCAAAACGGGCAATCCACTGCTTAGCTTTGTCCTCGACCAGCCCATTGCCTATGGCATCCCCTACCATTCGATCATTGGAGACCGGGGCGAGGGCGGAGGCAAGAATCGCGGCGACATACCCGAAAGCAGTGATGGCGTCGTTTCCTATTGGAGCTCACACCTGGATGGTGCCGCATCCGAGCTGATTGTTCCATCTCACCACTCTGCCCACACTCACCCGGAAGCAATTGCAGAACTGGAAAGGATTCTCCATTTACATCTATCCAATTGAGCTGCATCCATGATCATCAACCAGGCAAATAACTCATGAAAATACTATCAACTACACTTGCTCTTTTGACATTATTCCCGGCAATGGCATTCGCCGACGATGAAGATGATCTGGCTAAGAAACTTGCCAATCCCGTTGCCTCGCTCATCAGTGTGCCGATCCAAGCAAACTACGATGATGGTTATGGTCTCGACGGGGAGGGCTCGATCTGGCGTATCAACATTCAGCCGGTTGTTCCTTTTTCTCTGGGTGATGAATGGAACCTGATCTCACGCACCATCCTGCCAGTGATCGACCAGGATGATTTACCTGCGTCCGGCATGAGCGAATTTGGTTTGGGTGACGTGGTGCAGAGCTTCTTTTTCTCACCCAAGGAACCGGTTAATGACTGGATTCTGGGGGTAGGCCCGGTTTTACTTCTGCCCACCGCCACCGACAGCGTGCTGGGGGCTGAGCAATGGGGAGCGGGTCCAACTTTTGTTGCTCTGAAACAAAATGGGCCATGGACCACCGGCATGCTGGCTAACCACATTGCCTCCTTCACGGGTGAAGATAATCGTAACGATGTCAACGCCACCTTCCTGCAGCCATTCGTCAGCTATATTACAGAGACCAAAACAACCATCGGCTTCAATGCCGAGGCCACCTTTGACTGGGAAGCCGACCAGTGGGCCATCCCTTTGAACCTCACGCTCAGCCAGCTCATTAAACTGGGGGACCAGCCGGTCCAACTCACTGCCGGCGTTCGCTACTGGGCTGAATCCCCTGAGAATGGCCCTGATGACTGGGGTTTTCGTTTGGCGGTCACCTTCCTTTTTCCAAAATAAGGCCGGGGATGGCATCAAGTGACAAACGAAAACCTTTTTATTAGGGATCGCAGACGCTAACATCACTGACAACAACCCAACCACAAACTTACTGTTATGAAAAAATACACATCATCAGTAGCCGTCATCGCCATGGCCGCTACTGTCCTGACAAATCCTGTTCTAAAAGCTGGCGAGAGCCCAGATATGGTTCCAGCACAGGATACTCCTCCCATGGCTGATAGCAGCTGGCAATTCACTCTCAGCCCTTATCTTTGGGCTGCGGGTCTCAGCGGATCCGTCGGAATTGGCAGAGCAGTATCTGAAGTGGACCTTTCATCTAGAGATATTCTCGATAATTTAGACATTGGAGCCATGCTTCATTTCGAAGCTCGCAAGGGCCGCTGGGCATTTTTATTCGATGGCTTTTGGATGAAACTAGATGCTGATGCAGATACACCAGGCCCACTCTTTGGTGGAGCTAATATTAAAGTTGAGGAATTGCGTCTTGCCGGGCTAATTGCCTATCGCGTAATGGAAGGACCCACCACACTCGACCTACTTGCCGGAGCGAGCTACTTTTCGATCGAAACTGACTTTGAGCTACTTTCAGGTATATTGAATGCCAGATCATTTAATAGATCCGAGGATTGGGTGGATCCAGTTGTTGGCTTCCATGTGCGTCACGAACTTTCCGAACGCTGGTTTACCATGCTGCGTGGTGAGGTAGGAGGCTTTAACGTTGGCTCTGACTTCACTTGGCAGGCAATGGCTGGAGTAGGATACCGCATCGGAGAAAACAGCGAGGCTTTCCTAGGCTATCGTCATCTCGACATTGACTATTCTGACAACAACTTCACCTACGACACCGACACATCCGGCTTTGTTCTCGGCGTGAATTTCTTATTTTAATTGGGGACCCTCTCGATTCCTCCGCACTAAACAAAAAACAATGAAACTATCTTATGTCAGCTCAGCGCTCTGCGTGGGCATGACAATATTAGCTACTACCTTGCCCCCCGAGGCTAGAGCAGCCACCGAGTCTTATGAGAACACGGCTATACTCAGTGCCTCTGATCTCCTAAAGGCAGAATACATCCGTGGACCATATCACGAAATCCTTGACCCGGTTCCCACAGCAGGCTTCGCAAACCAATACACCCTGCGCACGACTTGGGGTAACCACACCGTTCGCGGGAACGACTTATTGGCTCAACGCCTCGGGGAATTCGAGGCGATCGCAAAATTAGAGCAAGCATCCAAAAGCGAGGAGTTTGAAAAAGCTCTCCGTGCTGCCGCTGCTAAGCCTTTCTACATGGCCGGGCAAACATTACAGGACCCGGTAGGCACAGCCAAAAAAGTAGGCTCCGGTGCCATGCGCTTTATCCGGCGAGCTGGCGAGTTCACCAAACGAGGTGGCGAGCGCTCAGCCCACACTGACAATGCAGCCCAGGCAGTTATAGGCTTTTCAAAACAGAAACGAGAAATAGCATACGAGCTCAAGGTTGATCCGTATACCGACAACCCTACCCTCCAGCAGCATCTCGATGATATGGCATGGGCGTCTTTCGGAGGAGGGTTTGTGGTCCGCGTAGGAACATTCGCGGTGGGTGGTGCCGCTGGCGGAGTCGTCAGTGGGCTAAGCACGGCGGATGATATTGCAAAAAGCATCCGGGACAATAGCCCAAATGACCTTAGTGGAGCTAATCGCACCCTTCTCGAAGAGATGGGTATCGACCCAGCCACCATTGATGCATTCCTTCAACACGAGGCTATTTCGCCTACCAACCAAACAATCATTACCCGCAAGCTCCATGATATCCGCCCAGCAGCTGGGTGCACTGAGTTTCTCAAAATGCTGAACAGCTCTCAGAATACTACTGAAGTGCTCTTTTTTCAGCGTATTATTTTGATGGTAGTGAACTATCACTCAGAGATATCTCCCGTAAAACAGATCCTCAACCTCAATGGGCTTCCTGCTCTACATCTGTCAAACAACAGCCTCGTTGTTCCTTTGTCGGTCGACTATGGTTGGTGGTCTGAGGAGGCAGACCGCCTCTCAGAAGCAATCGCCAACTATGAACCGGAGTTCGAGGTAACCAAGCGTATCATCTACGTATCGGGAACGCTTAGTCCACTCGCCAAAGAGCAGCTCACCAAACGTGGTCTTGTGGTGGTGGACAACGCCCACACCCCGCTTTACCGCTAGTTGGAGCCCAGCTATCAGGCAGCATCCACCTCGTAGCGCAGATTCTTGATAATGAAATCCTGGCGGTCCGGTGTGTTCTTGCCCATGTAGAAAGTCAGCATCTCCTTGATCCCCTTGCCTTCCTCCATAAGCACTGGATCCAGACGCATATCCGGACCAATCATGAAGGCAAACTCATCGGGAGAAATCTCCCCCAGTCCTTTAAAGCGGGTAATTTCTGCAGCCTTACCCAGTTTGTCCAAAGCGGCCACGCGCTCCTCATCATCGTAGCAGTAAATGGTCTCTTTTTTATTACGAACCCGGAACAGCGGGGTTTGCAGAATGTATAAGTGCCCCTCCCTGACGAGCTCGGGGAAAAACTGCAAAAAGAACGTCAGCAGTAGTAAACGAATGTGCATACCGTCTACATCGGCATCAGTTGCAATCACTACTTTGTTGTAGCGCAAGGTTTCCAGACTTTCTTCGATATCGAGAGCGTGTTGCAGCAGGTTGAACTCCTCGTTTTCGTATACCACCTTGCGCTTAAGCCCAAAGGAATTGAGTGGCTTGCCACGCAACGAAAATACAGCTTGGGTTTCCACATCCCTACTTTTGGTAATGGAGCCACTGGCACT
Source organism: Akkermansiaceae bacterium (assembly GCA_040264795.1). Lineage (GTDB taxonomy): Bacteria > Verrucomicrobiota > Verrucomicrobiia > Verrucomicrobiales > Akkermansiaceae > Oceaniferula. The sequence continues at coordinate 4,029 of JBDQHQ010000094.1, forward strand.
ATCACCCTCGGTAATGAAGACGGTAGATTCGGCGGCACGCTTGTGCTTACTGCTCAGGTGTGCGCGGCAGTCCCTGAGTTTCTTATTGTGCACCTTGGCCTTGCGGGCACGCTCACGAGCGATCTTCTTGACTCCTGAGAGTTCCTTGCGCTCGCGCTCGGATGCAACAATGCGCTTTTGCAATGCCTCCGCCTCCTTAGGGTTTTTATGTAGGTAATTATCCAGGTGCTCCTTGAGGAAATTCGTCACGAAGGTTTTGATCGTCTCCCCGTCAGGTGAAACCGTCATACTGCCAAGCTTGGTTTTAGTCTGACTTTCAAATACAGGCTCCTCTATCCTCACAAGCACCGCTGCCTCCAGACCGTTACGTATATCTGCCGGGTTATACTGTTTCTTATAGAAGCCACGGATGACGTCCACAATTGCGCCCCGAAATGCTGCCAGATGAGTGCCCCCTTGAGTGGTGTGCTGACCATTGACAAAAGAGTAGTATTCTTCACTCCCATCAGGCGTATGAGTAAAGGCAATCTCTATGTCTTTGCCTCGTAGGTGAATCGGGCCATAGAGAGCCTCAGCATCCATTTCTTCGTTGAGAAGATCCAGCAAACCGTCCTTGGACTTGAACTTCTTACCATTAAAGACCACGGCCAAGCCCGGATTGAGATAGGCGTAGTAGCGGCACATCTTCTCGACATGCTTGGAAATGTAAGCGGTCTTCTTGGGGAAAATACTACGGTCGACATCAAACGCCAGACGGGTTCCATTGACATCGGCATCCTTGCGGGGTTTCTTCATTTCTTCAACCACTTCACCCTTGCTGAACTCGATCGCCTTGGTTTGACCATCACGCCAAGCCTGAATTTCAAAGAAATCGGAGAGGGCGTTCACAGCTTTGATCCCAACCCCATTCAAGCCCACGGATTTCTTAAAAGCCTCACTGTCATACTTGGCTCCTGTGTTGATCTTCGCAGCACAATCCATCAGCTTGCCGAGCGGAATCCCCCGGCCAAAGTCTCGCACTTCCACCCTGCTTTCATCATCGATATCCACCCGGATCTCATTGCCGTAGCCCATGACAAATTCATCAATGGAGTTATCCATGGCTTCCTTGAGGAGAATGTAGATACCGTCGTCTGAACTTTTGCCATTACCCAGCTTGCCTATATACATGCCGGGGCGCATACGGATATGCTCTTTCCAATCAAGGGACTTAATGTCTGCTTCAGTATACTCTGCTGCCATGGGATGTCGGGTAATAACGATTTATTGAGAGAAGGGCGCGCCAGCAGATTAGGGAAAGCCACTGACATAGTTAAGATGTCTTAAACGCTGAGGTATTGCAACCCTGATTTTAAGGCAAAAAACCTCCAATCTCGCTGATTGACATCACTACAGCCCATATTATTCTGCGCCATCTCAGGAGAGTGCAGCGTGCCTGGTGGCCGCCGCGGTTTTCAAAACCGTTGAAGGGCTGTAATGGTCTTTGGTTGGTTCAATTCCTTCCCTCTCCGCCATTTACCCTATGTGGCATAGCCGGCAACTTGCTGGATAAAGCTTTGCCCTAATAAAGCGTAATTCTCATTTAGCTGAGTGACACACACTCCCGTTACACCTCATTCCTATGGAACTCTTTCATGAAATGGTGACCTATGTCATCATAGTCGTCACCGGTTTACTGCCGATTGCCAATCCTTTCAGCACAGCACCTGTGTTTCTCGCGATGACCTCGGACTCCTCGAGCGAGACAAGGCGGATGCTTGCATTTCGATCGTCATGCTACATGGCCGCCATGTTGTTGATCTTCCTTTTTGCGGGTGCAATGTTACTCGGGTTCTTCGGTATTACCATTCCCGGCCTGCGTATCGCTGGAGGAATTATCATCATGATTGTAGGTCTCAGGATGTTATTTCCTCACCCAGAATCAGAGGAGATTGCCTCAGTGGAGGAAAAAGATGTCAATCGCCTTGCCTTCACACCTCTTGCGATGCCCCTCTTGAGCGGCCCGGGATCAATCAGCGTTGTCCTTAGCATGTCTGACAAAGTAGCCAACCTTGAAGATAAGATGCGCATGGTTTATGGCTACCTTGTTGTTGCTGTTGGCATCATTCTCACGGCTGTCATCTGCTGGCTTGTGCTGCGCTCATCGACACAAATAACGCGTTTTTTTGGAACTTCAGGGATCGATGTCTTAACGCGGGTCATGGCTTTTTTCCTCGTTGCCATCGGTGTGGAGTTCTTACTTGAGGGCATCAGTAATTTCATCGAGACCCTAGGCGCTCAATCATAGCGCGCATGCATCGTGACGGCACTGCGTTGATTATTGAGAAGCTCCTGGTTTCTCTGTCTGCTTTTCTAGCCTCACAAGTTGCCGGCCCAAGTCTTTTTTCAAGCCTTCAAGCTCCACTATTTTTAAGTGCTCTCGGGCGATGAGCTCATCGATTTCAACATTTTTCATCCTGAGTTCTTCGGCACTTACTTCGCTATTCTGAAGCTCGCTGTCTTTTTGCAGCCATTGTTGGGACTTCAAATACAAACGCTGGACCCTTTTGATATCTATCTCCTTGCGGATAGCCTCAATATCGACTTCACAGCCCACGACCTTATCCTCAAGTAATGCAATTTTTGATTTGATTAATTCCACCTCGCCCTGCTTGTATGCCGCTTCCTCCTCGGCTTTCTTTCTGAGGTAATCCTCCTTCTTGATCCATTGACCATCCTGCCTCAGCAAGCCGCTATCATACTTTCCAATTGTCTCAGACAATAACTCGATATACGGCTCCACCATTGCTTTGGATTTCGAATATTTGCTGATGAATGCCTTACTTTCCTTAAGGCTTCTCCTGTAGGCAGAGATCCCTTTGTCATCAGTGATATCGGATGAGAGGTTGTCAACTATCACCAAATAATCAACCTTGGGAGATCTAATCACGGAATATGGTTTCCGGCCCTTGATATCAAATATAATAACTGCCCCGGTGTCTCTGACCTTCTCAAAAACAAAAATCCTTGCAGACGAATCAGTGTGAGTTTCGTGCGCCTTGATGGCAGCCACGCCCTTGGCTTGAGCATAAGGGCAGAAAGAAATCAGCAATGCCAAGGCTGCGGATAGATGATAGGGGGATATCGTCACGACCTGACTATTGTACACTGAGCTCACGGCCGTCTCAATCAATTAATTTTTTCAAACATCGCGCTGCCCAACTACAACCCCACTCAAACAAGGCTAAAAACCAAGCATCTAAACCTCATTAAAATCCATCATCATTCAGCGCCCACATCGAATCCTATCTTTACTTGCCTGGATGTAGACAAGGATGGCGTTTTTATTTTTATCCGTGACGCTTTGACCCCAGCCTCAGCCACCATCAGCTCTTGCAGAGCTTCCGCCCTCGCCACAGCCAACTTGCGCAAGTCGTCTTCCCTTACTTTGTAGGATTTCCGAACTGCCATTTCCATGTCTGCATGATCAGGAAATATCCCCGGAGCCTGATCTTCATCGGGCAAACGTTTGTGAATTTTCTTGATAGCAGCCTCGCGATCTTTCCCCTCGGTCATCAGCGTGGCCAGACCCTCTTCAAACCGCAATTCAGCCAAAGCCTCAGCGTCATCTTTTGCGGCGTAGGACGGGGTTAGTTCGATCATCAACTTCGGTCTGGAGCTCATAATTTTTGCGAGGTGTAAGACCATTGGCTCAGCACTTTTAGGAAGAGCGGACTGTCCCACTTCAAATGCAACAGACTCTGGGCTCGCTCCACTCTTGTGAGGAAACATTGCCACTAGCGCACTCATAGGGGCAGTAGCTATTTTAGTAATTACATTGTGGACAGCATAGGAGA
>JBDQHQ010000095.1:0-7805 GCA_040264795.1 Akkermansiaceae bacterium
CAACACTACTAAACCTCATCGGCACCCAGCTGGAGCCCACCTCAGGAAACATCTCCGTTCTGGAAAAACAACCCGGTATGATGACAGGTGGAGATTTGCGCCAACTCAGAACGTCCATTGCCTCTATCCCCCAGCACCTCGGACTTGTCCCCAACGTGCGCGTTATCCGGAACGTTCTTAATGGCAAGCTCAGCGAAACCACATTGATCAATACCCTGCGGCAACTTTTTTACCTCACCAAAAAAGAGCAGGAAAAGGTATTCCGAATCTTAAAGCGAACAGGAATCGGTGAAAAGATGTATGACCGCACGGACAGCCTATCCGGCGGCCAACAGCAAAGAGTCGCATTAGCACGTGCCCTCTATCAGCAGCCCTTGATCTTACTGGCTGATGAGCCGGTGTCATCGATCGATCCCGCGCGCGCACGTGACATGATTGAGCTACTTACAACACTCTCAGCCGAGGAAAACGTCAGCCTGATTGTCTCGCTACATAATCTTGAGTTGGCGCGTGAGTTCTTTCCTCGCTTGGTCGGACTACGGCTCGGAGAAATCGTATTCGACAAGGCCCCGGATGAACTCTCCGACCGCGAATGCGCCTCGCTCTATCAGCTTCACAACTAAGCTGACCTCAGTTAATGAACCTTCCTCGCCAGCCCATCTTCAGCATGCGTAAAATCACAGGCTTTTGCCTGCTGGCTCTGCTGGTAATATCATACGCGAGAATAGGACCATTTCCTTGGAGTGAATCACGATGGGCTCAGGGAGGATTCGGAGAATACTGGGAGCTCACCCTGAAGCCCTTTCTCTCTGCTGCACTCCAACCAACACTATTCGACCAAAATCCGTCTTTACCAGAAGGAGCCACACCCTTTTACCTCAGGCTTCTCTCCGATTTGGGAGCTACAATACGCTACTCGCTCATCGCCATGAGTCTGGCAGTCCCCGCCGGACTTGTTTTAGGATTCCTAGCATCCACTGCCTGGTGGCCACACAGTGCAGGTCGTGGGCTATTCAAAGCGATTGTCATACCACTCAACATCGCAGTTCGCTTTTTCATGACGCTGATGCGTTCGATTCACGAGCTAATCTGGGCTATCATTTTTCTCATTGCACTGGGAGATGAGCCGATAACCGCATGTGTGGCACTTTCTTTTCCTTTTGCTGGAACCTTGGGAAAAGTCTTTTCCGAAATCATTGATGAGCAATTACCACAAGCACGTGACCAGCTAGTGAACTCGGGTGCCAATAGCGTCAAAGCATTTTCCCACGCACTGCTGCCCCAGTCACTGCCGGACATGGCCACCTATACCCTCTATCGTTTTGAGTGCGCACTGCGTTCATCCGCGGTACTTGGCTTTGTGGGGATCGAAACCATTGGCATGTCAATTCACCGCTCGTTTGAAAATTTATATTATCGCGAGGTGTGGACAGAGCTCTACTTGTTAATTGCAGTCATTGTTTGTGTTGATGTCATTGGAGCAAAAGTACGTAAATGTCTGCACACCATTCCGGAGAGAAAAAAGGCGTGCCCAGATGCTAACTCCATGAGAGACGCAAGAGCGATTGCCTTGCTCAAAAAATCAGCTCCCCGGTGGCAGCTACCTCGTATTGTCAGTTTTACGATTTTAGCATTCATCATCGTTTCATGGGCACCATCAATCTTCGGCATAGATGCCAAAGCCGTCGCAGGAAATCACCCGAACTCGCTCACACCGGAGCGCGCAGATATTTTCATAAAGCTAATAACTCCTGAACCTGTTCGGCTCACAGGTCAATGGGATGGGGTTAAATCCTGGGCTGGTAACCTTTGGCAAGAGAGCGGAAAGGAGGCCCTCTACAACACTGTCGCAATGGCTACTGCAGCCATTATCCTTGCCGGGCTCTTCGCCATATTTGCGCTCCCATGGGCTAGCCGGGCACTTGCACGCGCCAAAGCCATGGGGATACCAAGCGGGCAAGGCAGTACATTGAAGCGAAATAGCTGGAGAGGTTTAGGTTTTGTCACTCGCAGTGGGTTCATCCTGACACGCGCTATTCCAGAATACATTTATGCTTATATTTTAATTGGCTTGTTAGGGGTCAGCGCATGGCCGCTCATTATTGCCATCGCCTTACACAACTTCGGTATTCTCGGCAGACTCTGGGGAGAGGTCATGGAAAACCAATCACATATCAACGCGCGTCATATGCTGGCATCAGGTGCACGCCGAAGCCAAGTTTACGTGTCGGCTTTCCTGCCGGAATCATTCAATCGTTTCCTGATGTATCTTTTTTACCGTTGGGAAACATGCATACGTGAGACAACCGTGCTGGGAATGCTCGGTGTCGCGTCCCTCGGGCTGGAAATCAGTCTCGCCCGCGGATTTCACCGTGCCTATGATGAGATGTTTTTCTATGTTCTTCTGGGAGCCTCGGTTATTTTTATCGGGGACTTGATTTCCGTTTACGCTCGCCGAGCCCTCGCCAAAGCTTGATATCAGGCAAATAACCATCTACATACATTGATCCATGCAAGGACCCAAGGAAACCGTTCTACGTGAGAAAAACCCGAGCATCCACGTTTCTCCCCTGACCAGGAAGATCGGCCTCATCGGACTGGCTTTCCTGCTTTTTATTCTTATCGGTAACTGGCTTCCCATCGATGAAACTCTAAGTGCTGGCAATCCGGCCTCGATACGCACTGGACTGGCCATCTTAGCTCTTGCCGCAGTTTTGTGGCTGACGGAAGCCATGCCGCTGCCTATTACCGCTCTATTGGTTGCCGTCCTGGCCTCTCTGACAGGCGTGCTTGAAGTCTCAGCCAGTTTCGCAAGCTTTGCCCACCCCTTGATCTTCCTCTTTCTGGGTAGTTTTGGTCTGGCTGCGGCGCTATCCAAACAAGGGATTGATCGCTGGCTGGCCATGCGCATCCTCACTCTGGGACGAGGCAATTTTCATGTCACAGCTCTCGCTCTTTTCATGGTATCGGCCCTGCTCTCCATGTGGATTTCCAATACCGCAACTGTGGCACTCTTACTTCCTGTTTCACTCGGGATCCTTGCCAACATCACCTCACGATGTGAGCAGTCAGTGACCGAGAGAGCTGCCCCCTACTTACTCTTGGGAATTGCTTACTCAGCGAGCATTGGCGGCATGGGGACGCTCATTGGCACTGCACCCAATGCCATCGCTGCCGCTCATCTCAAAATGAGTTTTGCCGAATGGCTTCGCATAGGCCTGCCGGTCGTGCTGATACTTTTGCCAGCACTGTTCATCTTGTTACGCTTGATTTCACGTCCTGGAAAAATACCGAAGTTTCCCGTGCAGAGAGAATCATTTCAGATGACTCGCAAGCGTTTAATCACCTTGGTGATTTTTCTCCTGACGATTTGTGGTTGGATATTCAGTAGTGACTTGGCTGGATTTTTCGGGATCTCAAAATCCTTCGACAGCATAGTGGCCGTCACCGCTATTTTACTTCTCGCCTCTTGCCAACTCGTCACTTGGAAAGATATCGACCATACGACCGACTGGGGAATATTACTGCTTTTTGGGGGAGGCCTCACCTTGAGCAAAATTCTTGGCACCACCGGAGCCAGCCTTTATCTGGCAAAAGAAATCCAGACACTGACCATGGGCTGGCCCGTATTCTTGTTGGTGGGAATTGTCGTCTTGTTCATGATCTTCCTGACGGAACTATCCAGCAATACAGCAAGCACGGCCTTGATGGTTCCCATTTTTGCAGCGGTCGCAATCGACATGGGTATCCCCGTGAAGCAACTTGTGCTGCCGCTGACTTTTGCAGCATCTTGTGCCTTCATGTTACCCATTGCCACGCCACCTAATGCCATTGTCTTTAGCTCAGGGCGTATCAAGCAACGTGAGATGATCAGGATCGGCTTCGTACTCAACCTCGTTTTTGCCGGCATTTTGACGGTCGTCAGCCGGGTGTTATTCTAACTGGCCCTCGGCTTTGCATTTAGCGCCAATCCGGGTCCTGCTCTTTATCAATCTCGATTCGATCCGCTAAATTACGTGCCTTGATTCGATGATCTCGCTTGGCACGGCGCTCAGAGAGAATACGTCGCTTTCGCTGCCTGTTTAAGAGCTTCTCGATCTCCTCATCGAGTTTGAGATAGCTCTTGTATCGCCCCTCACCGAGCTCGCCGCTCTCCACCGCAGCACGGATGGCACAGCCAGCGTCATTGCCATGCTTACAGTCATGAAATTTGCACTGGGCAGCCAGCTCTTCGACATCCACAAAGCTCTCCCTGAGCGTCTGCTCATCCGTCCACATCTGAATCTCTCGCATCCCCGGATTGTCAATCAGCATTCCCCCGTCATCGAGCAAGATCAGCTCACGTGCGGTGGTGGTGTGGCGCCCCTTACCCGTGGTTTCATTAACATCACCCGTCCACTGGAAATCTTCTCCTAACAGCTGATTGACCAGTGTTGACTTCCCTACCCCGCTGGAACCAACCATGGTAAGCGACACTCCTGGCTCGAGATACTTTTTGATCACCTCAAGACCTTCGTTATGGGCCGCAGAGGTGATATGGACATCGGCATTTTCATCAAGCTCAGCAATGATTCCTGCGGCCTCATCGTTTTGCTCATTCGAGAAGAGGTCGGACTTGTTCACCAGCACTACGGCTTTGGAGCCACTGCGCCTGATCAGGGTGAAATAGCGCTCCATACGGCGTGGATTAAAATCCGGCCCCGCATCAGTCACCACAACCACTACGCTAACATTGGCGGCGATCACTTGCTCCTCAGCACTTTTACCGGGTAGCTTGCGAGAAAAACACGTCTGGCGAGGTAAGCGGGCACGGATGACATTTTCCTCATCCTCATCCTTACCTGGCTCAAGGGCGACCCAGTCACCGACCGCAGGGAGTTCGGCATCGGTGGCAGCATCGTGATAAACTTTACCACTCATCACCACCTCCCTTTCACAGACCTCTCCCTCGCCATCAACGAAAAGCGCTCCATAAGTGATTTTATTATCGCGAATCAAGCGTGCGGGCACACAGCTCCCAAGTGAAAGCTTATCAAAGTCTTTCTGAAAATCCGGGTTCCAGCCGAGGTCTGCCAACGTCATCAGGGAATCAAGCTAGCAAAGTTAACCCTCTATCACAAGCGACCATCGTCGGCGTCGAGGTAGTCGAACATGGTCTGGATGTCATCGCGCTCTTGCCAGCCGGATTCTTGTTTGCGCCTCGCTAGCAAATCGGAGAGATCATCGCGGAAGCAGCGGTTGCGCATATAGCTATTCCACCAATCCAGTTCATTCTCACTGGGCTTGGTTCCATTTTGCCAGCACCACTCCAGGGCATCCTGATCACTTGCACCGGCAAGGACAACATCACGCAGCGCATCATAATCGACCTTGAGCAACTGGCACGTCCAGAGATCCATACCCTTGCCCATGTTCGGGTGGAATTCGGGGTCCAGCTCGCCGGACTGGCACAGACGGATTTTACTACAAAGGCGGGCGAAATAGACGTAGCCATGGACTTCGTCGCTGGGGCTGGCGGGAGGGGTGTAGTTGTTCATATTATCAATCAGTAATCAGTCATTACAAATCACGAATCGCCGTAGGCCTCCATGCCTACACAAGAACATACGAGATTACGATCTCCGTGAACATTGTCGATGCGACCCACCGCAGGCCAGAACTTGTGATCACGCAGCGAGGGCAACGGGTAAGCCGCCTTCTCACGGCTGTATGTATGACTCCATGTGTCACTGATGACCATTTCAGCGGTATGGGGTGCGTTTTTAAGCACGTTGTCTTCTTGATCCGCCGTGCCATCAAGGACCTCTTGAATTTCTCCATGGATGGAAATCATGGCATCACAGAATTTATCAAGTTCAGCTTTTGATTCAGACTCGGTAGGTTCGATCATCAGGGTACCGGCAACAGGCCAACTCATCGTGGGAGCATGGTAACCATAATCCATCAGGCGCTTGGCGACATCCTCAACGGTCACACCGCTTTTCTCTGCCAGGGGACGCAGATCAATAATGCACTCATGAGCCACCAAACCCTTGTTACCTGTGTAGAGTACTGGAAAATAATCGTTGAGACGCTTGGCCATGTAATTGGCATTCAAAATAGCGATTTTGGTCGCCTCGGTGAGGCCCTCAACCCCCATCATGGCAATATACATCCATGAGATCGTGTTGATACTGGCACTTCCGTAGGCAGCTGCACATACGGGTGCTTCTTTACTCTCCATCATGTCATGACCTGGCATGTATGGAACAAGCTGTTTGGCAACTCCGATAGGCCCGACTCCGGGTCCACCACCTCCATGAGGAATGCAAAAAGTTTTGTGAAGATTGAGGTGACACACATCAGCCCCAATCAACCCGGGACTGGTCAAACCAACCTGCGCATTCATGTTGGCACCATCCATGTAAACCTGACCACCATTGGTGTGAATGATTTCGCATATCTCTACGATGGTGGACTCATAGACACCATGGGTAGAGGGATAAGTGACCATCAGGGCCCCAAGTTTATCTGCATGCTGCTCAGCTTTCGCCTTAAGATCAGCTACATCAATATTACCCTGATCATCACAGGCCACCGCCACCACCTTGAACCCAGCCATGACTGCTGATGCCGGATTGGTTCCATGGGCTGATGTCGGGATGATGCAAATATCGCGCTCCTGCTCTCCCGTGTCACCATTGGCGATGTGATAGCGACGAATGGCAAGCAAACCGGCGTATTCTCCTTGGGAGCCGGCATTGGGTTGCAGTGAAACCGCCGCAAATCCGGTAATTCTTGCCAGCCAATCGGATAATTCTTCAAGCATTTCACGATACCCGACGGATTGATCATCGGGCACGAAGGGGTGGATATTACCAACCTCAGGCCAGCTCAGTGGTATCATCTCCGAGGTCGCATTGAGCTTCATCGTGCATGAACCCAGCGCAATCATGGATTCGTTCAGTGCGAGATCTTTTTTCTCCAGTCGCGACAGATAACGAAGCATCTCAGTCTCCGAGTGGTAGCTATTAAACACCGGGGCCGTACAGAATGTCGATTGACGCGCATGATCTGAGCTCCATGCACTTGCATCATGTTCGGGAACCTCTACGTTCTCGATCCCAAAAGCACGAAGAACGAGCGCGCCCTCATCGAGGCCCATGGTTTCGTCACAGGCAATACCCACGTGATCTTCATCAACGCGACGCAGGTTGACCCCCTGCTCAACAGCTGCAGCAATCATTTGATCAGCCTTGCCAGGTGTCTTGACAGTAATCGTATCAAAGAAACTATCGCTCACTAGCTCATAGCCGGCTTTCTTCAAACTGGCGGCACAAACGCGCGCCACAAAGTGAATCCTTGCCGCTATTTGTTTAAGCCCCTCAGGACCATGATACACAGCGTACATTGAAGCCATGACTGCAAGTAAGACCTGAGCGGTGCATATGTTCGATGTCGCTTTGTCGCGGCGGATGTGTTGCTCACGTGTCTGAAGAGAAAGTCGATAGCCGGGGTTACCCTGGGAATCCACTGATACACCAATGAGCCGGCCCGGCATTTTACGCTTCAACTTGTCGGTGCAGGCCATGAAGGCGGCATGTGGACCGCCAAAGCCAAATGGCACACCAAAGCGCTGCGTGTTACCGACACAAATGTCTGCCCCAAATTCACCGGGTGCGCGCAACACAGTCAGCGAGAGGATGTCTGCGGCGACTATTGCGAGTGCCCCGGCAGCATGGACTTGCTCCACAAAACCAGCGTAATCCTCAACGGAACCCAAGGTGTCGGGATACTGGATGAGAACTGCGAACAGTCCCTCACAG
>JBDQHQ010000096.1:0-7788 GCA_040264795.1 Akkermansiaceae bacterium
GTAGGAGCAGGGCAAGGCCGCTCATTCCTGAACCCGCAACTCCCACCAGGTGAACCTTCACCGGATTGTTGCGGTCAGTTAGGCGTTTACTCAGCTCATCGATATTCATGGTCATTGCAGTGTCGGGAGGTTGGATCGGCTATGGCTTAATGGCATCAGCTGAGATAAGATTGCAAATTTTAGCGGCAGCATCATCAACAGCAAGAGCATGTGCGCTCGCTGACATGGCTTTCCTGCGCCCCTCATCTTCTAAAATCAGAGTAAGATCAGCTACCAGCTGACCTGCGTCGAGCTCATCTTGAGGTCTCAAAAAAGCGGCACCCGCATCCTCAAAAACCTTAGCATTCATCGTCTGATGGTCATCAGCTGCATGGGGGTATGGAACCAGAATAGACGGCATGCCAACATGGGCCAGCTCTGTCATGCTGGATGCTCCGGAGCGACACACTACAACATCGGATGCTGCGTAGGCCGCGGCCATATCACCGCAAAAATCCATCACATGATAGCCCTTGCGATCTCCAACCATAGCTTTGACACGCTCATAGTCATGGCTGCCTGTGATGTGGATGAACTGTAGGTCCGGGGTTGCTTTAGCAGCATCTGCAACAAGAGTATTGAGCGTTTGAGCCCCTTGGCTACCGCCCATGACCAAAACCGCTGAACCGTTCTCATCCAGACCAAATACCTTGCGAGCTTCTGTCTGCTCGGGCAGCTTGGTAAGTTCCTGCCTCACAGGAGTGCCTGTCAATACAAGCTTGGAATCATCAAAATACGACGATGCTGCAGCCATGCCCAGCAGCACCTTGCTGCACCAACGTGCTGTGATTCGGTTCGCTTTACCCGGCACAGCATTGGAATCATGTATGTAGGTCATGAGTCCCAGTTTTTTTCCCGCGAGCACGGGGGCAAGAGAGGTAAAGCCACCCATGCCAAGCACCGCAGTACATTGGTTTTGGAGAAGAATCTTCCGGCATTGCCGAATGCTGCGCCAGAGCTTGATAAGGAAGGGGACCATCTTTGGCGATAACATGGATGGCTTGGCAATAGCCGGCACGGTCTGAAAAGCTAGATTGCCATATTTCTCTGCTCCCTGAGCGTCTACCTTCTTCTCTGAAATCAGTAACAGCACCTCGTGTCCGCACCTGACGAACTCCTCAGCCACCGCGACACCGGGAAACAGGTGTCCCCCAGTGCCACCACAGGCAATCAATACGTTGAGCTTCTTAGACATACCGAAGTTGGACACACCACATGGTTGAAGACGTCCTTGGTCTCATGCAGTATGTTAAAAAGCACAGCCCACAGCAATAATTAATATATGTTAAATAATAAAAATCTGCCTTTTTTCTCAGTTTTTAATGGCAATACCAGCCTCACCAATCGAATCCAGCTGTCCATCCTTGCCATCTGAGACATTATCTGCAAGCTTCACATACTATGAAAAATGCTTTCATTACACTCGCTTTAATCATCGCTTGTGGCTGCTGGGTTGCTACCAAATACTATAAAAAAGCCGCAAAAAGCGAGGAGGAAAAAGCTCAATTCGTTGAGTACGCCGAGCTTTACAGTCATAGGGCTGCGCTCTTCATTGGAGAACAGCTCAAAATACATCACGAAGACGCATTTGAGAGCGCCTACATCATGTGGGTCTTTTCACCTGTCTCGGAATTAGACTTGGAATCTCGCTACGACAAGGAGACATACTACCGCAACGTTGGCAAAGAGATTTTTGAAGAGGCGAAAAAAGCGAAGCGTGATGATGTACAAGAAGCCCTTCGTAAAATGGCTGCGCATTACGACGTGGAGCTGAAAATTAACAAACCAGCTCCAAAACCAGCGCCTAAAACCGCAGCTAAGCCCGCCTCACGAGAGCCTGAAGTAGAAAGAGAATCTCCTCTGAAGACTGGCAAGGTCGGGGACAAAAGAAAGCTTCCAAGCAGTCGAAGCTATCAACGGTATGATAATCGATAAAGGACTCAAGCGGGACTTGATCCAACAATTCTTGTCCTCAGCGGGCTGGAAAACCACATTTTCAAGTTCCTGCCTTCAAACTGGGTTCAAAATGGCGCGTGCCAAGCAGCTCAGTGGCTGCCAAATAGAGCAACTCGATACAGGGGATATTGAAATCACCGCCTCAGTCGTTGACCGAGACGGGCATACAGAAGAAACCTGCATTGCTCTGTGGCAGGAAAATGGCAGCCTCCAGCTGGATGCCTCCTGCACCTGTTCCGTTGGGATCTGCTGTGAGCATGCAGCCGCCACACTGGAACACCTGAGTCGCCCTGGAAGGCTGGAGAATGCCTTCGGGGAAGAAGCCAGCCTAGCGCCGACAAAGACCCTGCATGCAAAAACCCCTGAGCCTGAGAAAGCGCAACAGACGCCGAGTTCAGTAAGCTTTCAGCTCCACATCGAACAACGCCCAGAGGGTAACGCTTTTCAATGGCTGCCCGGCATCTATGCCACGGCACAGGCTTGCTACGGTGAGCAAAAATACCCTCTGGATCCCAGTGGCAACATCGCCAAACCCCGAGAGCGTGCCGCAGAAATGACTGCCCTGAACACACTCTACGCACTCGATCTTTTGCCAGATGCCGGGGAACCACCACCGTCACTGAAAAAACTTTCAAGGCCGCATCAAGACGGCAAGCTATGGGCCCCGGATCACAAGCAATGGCAGCCCTCACTATACTGGCAACGCTTTCAACACGAGGCTATTCCCGCACTTGAAAAGCGCGGTTGGCAAGTCACCATAGCTCCCGGCGCCATCAATCCGCCGCTGAAATTCAAAGCCTCATCGTGGCGTGCTGAATTTGTCGATGAGGGCAAAGGCTGGTTTAGCCTCTCAGCCGGTTTTGAGGTCGATGGCGAGCAGACCGACCTTCAGCCCATTCTGGCAAGTTTGGTTGAGCATAATTTCTTGGAACTCACCAAGGACATGCCCGACGGGCAGCAATTTCTTATTTTCCTCACTCAAGGCGAGCATGCCGGACGAGCCATCACCTTACCTGTGGGTCGTTTCCGGCGTATCCTGATCCATCTGGGTGAAATCGTGAACTATCAGTTCACGGGCAAACCCATCAAAATCCACAAAATCGAGGCCTCGGCTGTATGCGAGGCACTCTCAAGCGATGACTCAAATTTCGTCCCCCCTCCCGCAATCGCCAAGCTCAACCAGCAACCAAAGGTCTTAAACAAAGAGCCGTATCCAGTCCCCGCAGCCCTCAAGGCAACACTGCGCGAGTATCAACAAGAGGGATATCAATGGCTTCAATTTCTCGCTAACAACCAACTCCACGGCATCCTGGCCGATGACATGGGACTGGGTAAAACCATGCAAACCCTGACACATATTCTGGCAGAGAAGGAGAAAGGCAACACACTTCCCAACCTCATCATCGCTCCCACCAGTGTAGTTGAAAACTGGCAACGAGAAGCGGCTAAATTCGTCCCCTCCCTGAAAGTCACCATCCTGCAGGGACAAGATCGCCACCAACGATTTGCCGAGTTGGCCCAGGCCGATATCGCCCTCACCTCTTACGCCCTGCTGCATCGTGATCTGGAGTGGTTCTCCCGTCAGCCATTTCACCTGCTGGTTCTTGATGAGGCACAGCATATCAAAAATCCGGCTGCTCAAGTATCACGCGCTGTCCGCCAGCTTGATTCCGAGCTACGCATCTGCCTTTCCGGCACCCCGATTGAGAACCACCTCGGTGAGCTGTGGAGCCTGTTTGACTTCCTCATGCCCGGGCTCCTGGGTGACGCCGAGGCTTTTCGAGAAACCTTCCGCAACCCGATCGAAAAAGCAGGAAACCAGCAACGTGCTGATGCCCTGGCCAACAAGATTGGCACGCTGATCCTGCGCCGCACGAAGGACCAAGTGGCTACCGAGTTGCCGCCCAAAACCGAGATCCCCCACCTCATCGAACTGGGCAGCTCGGAAAAAGACCTCTACGAAACCGTGCGTTCCACCATGGACAAAAACGTGCGTCAGGCTCTCGCCATCCGCGGTCAGGAGGCACAAATCGTGTTCCTCGATGCCCTACTCAAGCTACGCCAGATCTGCTGTCACCCTGGTCTCATGAGAAATAGCGGAGCCGATTCAGACTCCCCCGAGCAGCAACTCAAACCTCAGGAAAGTGCCAAGTTTGATTATCTAAAGGGCCTATTGGAAACGCTCAAAAAGGAAAAGAGAAAGGTCCTGGTCTTCTCCCAATTTACTTCCATGTTAGACCTTATTGAAGTGCATCTGACCGAGCAAGACACGACGTATCTCAAACTCACCGGTGCCAGTAAAAACCGACAAGAACTCGTCGAGCAATTCCAGGCTGGAGAGGCAGAGGTGTTTCTTATTTCACTCAAGGCAGGCGGCACTGGCCTCACCCTCACCCATGCCGACACCGTGATTCATTACGATCCATGGTGGAACCCAGCGGTGGAAAATCAGGCCACCGACCGGGCCTACCGCATCGGTCAGGACAAGCCCGTCTTTGTTCACAAGCTCATTTGTAAAGGCACGGTGGAGCAGCGCATTCAGCAAATGCAGGATAAAAAGTCGAATGTGGCTGATTCCATCCTCACCTCCGCCATCCAGCAGCTCAAACTCAATGATGAAACCCTCACTGAGCTGTTTGCCCCGATACAGGAGTAATCTGATAATCATGAAGGTTTTGTGCAACCATTCTCAGATTGAAGAGTTTCATAGCACGCCAACTCTTCAAAACATGATCCCTTTCATCATCACCATCCAATCACCTGCCCGTGTCTGCTTAGCGCCGGCCAGGTTGATTCTGGTATGCATCATGGGCTCCACACCACTGCTCGCCAAACCTTTCTCCCAGGAGACAGTGCGCAGCACAAGCCACCAGATTGATCAATATGTCGCCGAGTATTTGCAAGAGAAGCAAATCAAGGCCAAGCCCATCATTGATGATGCCACCTTCGCAAGGCGTGCATACCTCAGTATCACCGGGCGTATCCCAACTGCAGAAGAAGCCCGCATCTTCATAGGAGACAATTCCACAGATAAACGCCGTAGCCTGATTGACTCCCTGGTCGGCTCTGCGGGCTACAAAAGCCGTATGTTCAACTTCTGGGCAGACCTGCTGCGCGTCCAGACCCAGCTGGAGAAACATGGGCTCGGCTGGCACGTCTGGATTCGTGAAGCCGTGGAGCAAAACATGCCCTATGATCAATTTGTCCATGCCATGCTCTCTTCGAGTGGCTTGGCCACCGAAAACCCAGCGGTTGGTTATTATCTGCGTGATCGCAACATGCTGCTCGATAACGTCAGCAATACCTCCCAGGTTTTCCTCGGCACCCAGATTGGCTGTGCCCAGTGCCATGATCACCCCTTTGATGACTGGACTCAGAAACAATACTATGAGCTCGCCGCATTCGTCGGCAACACCACTTACAAGAGCGACACCGCCGGCCACCTGCTGCGCAATCTGGTGCGCTACAGCATCGAACAAGACGGAGGACTTACTTTGAAGCAGGGAAAAGGCCTCAAAGGAGAATTTAAAAAACGCAAAACGGCAGGCAAAAAATACTTCCGCGACTACAGCACGATGTTCAAGGACTTCCGAAGAATGGCTATTAGTGATGATCCTGACAAAGCGCTCCGGCTCCCTAAGGACTACCAATACAACGACGGCGAGCCCGGAGATATCCTCACTCCCAAAACCCTCTTCGGTGAGACCATTCCCGACGAGACGCCGCCCGAGCAACGCCGCAAGGCATTTGCCGATTGGATAACATCTGACAAGAACCCGCTTTTCACCAAGGTGATCGTCAATCGCTTGTGGGCGGAAGTGTTTGGCCGCGGTATTGTCGACCCTCTTGATGACTGGTCAGAGACAACACGCATCTCCCATCCAGAACTGCTCGACTATCTCTCCCAAGTCATGATTGCCACCGGCTACGATGTGGAGCAGTTCATGCGCGTTCTCTATCATACCCGCCTTTTTGAAAGTGAGGTTGCCGACTCAGAGCCTGAAATGGGTGGGCATTATGACTTCCGCGGCCCCGTCCTGCGCAGGATGTCAGCTGAGGAAATCTATGATTCATTCCTCACCCTTGAATTTGGCAATCAGGATAACGTGGCAAACAATGCCTTGGCTTACCGCTGGAAAAGCTACGCAAAAAACATCGATCAATTCCTCAACATGTCCATGCCTGAGCTCATCGAACTCAACCAAACCACCGACCGCTTGGAAGAAGCATTCTACGCCGCCAAGGCCGAAGCCAGCGAGCTGCGCACCCAGGCCATAAAGGCAAATGGTGAGGGTGACACCGGGCAAGCTGAAAAACTCACTCAACAAGCCAGGGAAATCATTAAAAAGGCAAAATTAGCTCAACTAAAGAGTAATGACATGGCGGCTATGGGTATGATGCAGCAGCAAATGCGCACCAAGCCCCGGCCGTTCATGCGGGCCTCGGAACATGGCTCTCCTGCCAAGCTGGGCAGCTTCATGCGGCAGTTCGGTTCATCAGACCGTATGACGCCAGATGCATCCAACTCAGTGGCCTCCATTACCCAGACACTTACCTTACTCAATGGCAAGGAGGTCACCAAACTCACTGATGGCAAAGGCACACTTGCCCAGGCACTTCGCCAGGCATCCTCACCTGCAGAGCGTCTCGATATTCTCTTCCTCTCCATCTACGGCTGCATGCCTGGTAACGAAGAACGCCTGCAACTCGAACCCATGGCAAGCAGCCCATCTCAGCTCACCATTCTGGCACGTGCCATGATCAACTCCAAACGCTTTCTCTTCATCCAGTAAATTTATATCTGCCATGTCCAACATACACTTGAAACTCAACGAAACCTCGCGGCGCGGTTTTTTGGCTACGACCGCCAAGACTTGCTTCGGACTGACCATCGGAGGTGCTGCAGCCAACTTCTTCACCCAAAAAAGCCTGGCTTCGGATCCAGCCGTATTAGCAGCCGGAGGCGGCAAGGCAAAAAGTGTCATCTACCTGTTTATGTCTGGAGGCATGACACACATCGACACGCTCGATCCCAAACCCGATGCAGGCTCCGAGGTCCGTGGTGATTGCCGCGCAATTCATACCAATGTGGATGGTATTCAGCTTGGCCACTGCCTGCCAAGCCTTGCCCGGCAGATCGACAAGGTTGCACTCATTCGCTCCATGAGCACCACTCAGGGTGCTCACGCGCAGGGCCGGTATTTTATGCGCACGGGCTACGCACCACGCTCAAGTATCGTCCACCCTTCCCCCGGTGCTTGGGTCAACCGCCTCGCTGGTAACCAAGCTGAAAACCTTCCCGGCTTTGTCACCATTGACTGTGGCAGCAGCCATCCCGGAGCTGGCTTCATGGAGGCCCAGCATGCGCCGCTGCCTATTGGCGATGCGTCCAAGGGATTGCAAAACAGCCGCCGCCAAATCAGCGAGACTAGCTTCGAGCAGCAGCTCAAACTGCGCAAACTACTCGATGCCGAGTTTGATAACCGCTATGCCAAAGGACAAAAAACCGTAAGGGATTATAACGAAGCTTACGATGCCGCGACCCGTTTGATGGAAAGCAAGGATCTGGAGGCTTTTGATCTCAGCAAGGAGGGCAAGGAGGTCCATCAACTCTATGGAGCCCAACGTTTCTCAAAGGGCTTGCTATTAGCACGACGTCTGGTCGAGCGAGGTGTGCGCTTTATTGAAGTGGAATATGGCGGCTTTGACTGGCACGCGGATAACTTCACTTCCATGGAGGAAAAAATCCCAGTGCTCGACCAAGCCCTCGCTGCTCTGCTCAAGGATCTTGAA
>JBDQHQ010000097.1:0-7570 GCA_040264795.1 Akkermansiaceae bacterium
CTCGGCAACAACTACCAACGAGCTCCTTTTGCCCTCAGCCTCCCGGTCGTTGATGAAATCAGCAACCTTATCGATATCAAAATCAATCTCGGGGATGAGGATCGAGTGTGCTCCACCGGCGATCCCTCCCCACAAAGCGATCCAGCCCGCATGACGCCCCATAACCTCCAGGACCATGACCCTCTTGTGACTTTGCCCCGTAGTCTGGAGACGGTCCAGCGCGTCAACAACGGAAGTCACTGCACTATCAAAGCCGAACGTCATCGCCGTTGCCTGTAAATCATTGTCAATGGTCTTAGGTACGCCCACAACATTGAATCCCTCATGGTTCATTTGCAGTGCCGTCGTTAGCGAACCATCACCCCCGATGACAATGAGCGCCTCAATACCTAGCTCATTCACATTATCCCTTGCCGCATCGATGATATCTCTGGGGATTTTGACAACATCACCCTCGCCTATCTTGGCGGCAAAATGCCCCTTATTGGTAGTACCAAGAATAGTCCCCCCCAGCTTGGCAATCCCGATGGTATCGTTGGGGGTAAGTTTGATGTAGTCACCTCCTTTGGGAAGCAAACCCTCAAAACCATCGATGAAACCATAAACCTCCCAGCCCAATTTGTCAGCAGCGCCAACGACACCATTGATTACTGCATTCAAACCGGGACAGTCTCCACCACTATTTAAAACGCCTATTTTCATGTTTGTATTCTATCAACGAGGGCCTTTGCCTCGTCTATCTATTTGAGAGGATATCTATCACTCTGGTTAACACCCTTACTGCAATCGAGGAACTTGAAGCAACTCGCGTCTCTTGGGTGAAACCATGAATCCCTCATTTGCCCATTTGTCATACAGCAACCACCCCTCTGCGATCAACTGTCTGGAGCGCGTTATACTGTCATGACTGCCCAAGACAACGACCACCAGGTCACGTTTTCTAATTTGAGAACGAGTTTCGTCAATCTTCCGGACAACAGGGCTGCGGTGTGCATTCAGGCTAATGCATTGCCCGGCGGCCGCACTCGCGCTTGCCTTGATCCCATTGACCTCAAGCTGCCCGAGCAAGGGGTTCGAATTCTTGATTTGGTAGGATCGCTTTTCACCATGAACACTCATAATGGTCACTGAGCGCGTAGGCTGTTTGACATAAAACGCAAATCCTACATCGCGCATGACATGAACACTGAGTCGAGCCATGTCCGAAGCCGTCGAGTTAGCCCACTTGCTAAGAGCATCAAGCCCGTGGGCATTTTTAAACTTGGTGCGCCGCATTCCCAGAGACTTCGCGAGCTGATTCATTTCATGAACGAATGTTTTTTCCGGATCCCCTTGGCTCTGACGTCTGATCAAGATCTGTTGCCCCACATGGATACAGAGCGAGTGGGCTGCAACACTGTCGCCAGCGAGCAAAGCTGCATAAAGGGCATCGCGCAGCTGAATCCTCTCACCTGGCTGCAGCTGCATAGGATTCCCACCGACCAAAAGGGATGCGCTCGGAGGAACCGCAATGTAGGAGGATAAGCTGACACCAGAGAGCTTCGCCCAATCCAAAGCCACTCTCGCAGTAGCGATTTTGGTCAATCCTGCTATGGGGCGCTTTTTTTCGGTATTATCAGCTAGAAGCACACGCCCTGAATTGGCCTCCATGACGAGGTAGCTTTCCTTGGCTTCAACAACTGCATTGGGCAATGCGCAGCAGAGAACAAAAAGCGTGCACAAGATGGTTGCAAGATAAGTGGATAACTTCATGTGTTGTCGAATTGTAACGCCGTCGGCAGCATACTCGTAGCAAAGCATCTGACAACTCCTGAATACGTTCTTGTAAAATCCAGTAAATGACTTAGGATGCGATGTCGGCATTTTATTCATGCACATATTAAATTACAAATCTATCCCACTATCCCATGGCTCAGGATTCATTACTCGAGCATGGTGGGCCTGTATATGTGTTTATCGAATGATCGGGCAGTTGAGAACATCAACAACAGCCCGTATAGGCCAGACAAAGAAACAATCCGCCCTCAACTGGGCAGGAACGCCGATCATGGCTTGCGAGCCCGAATCACAAAAAAACAAGCCCAGCTACGCCTTAGAGATGGCTGAAACTTGTTGGTATCCCCTTGTGGTAAGCAGTTATTCAGATACCGCCATGTCTGAGCGTTCCAAACAATCCATAACGACTTATAACCATGTCTCAAGAAAACAACAACAACTCCCGCAGAAGTGGGGGTCAGGGCCGCCAGGGCGGCAACAACCGTAATCGCAGTAGAAATCGTAACAGAAATCGTAACAGAAATCGTAACAGAAATCGTAACAACCAAGGTGGTCAGAAACGCCAGGGAGGCCAGCGTCGCCGCCAGCCTGAGCCTGTGCCTCTGACACTTTGGGATAAAATCCTCAAAATCTTCGGTCTCTACAAAGCTCCTACCAGACCTCCCCGCAGGAGACCTGCCAAGGACCAAGCAGCCCCAAAATCGAATGTTCGTAACGCCCGAGGAAAAAACCAGGGGCAGAAAAAAGCATCCAGTGGTCCGGTTCCGGCAAAAGGCCGTGGGGCTGGTGAAAAAGGCAAGGATTTCCCCGTGGAAACACCACGCCTCTATCTTGGCAATTTGTCATATGACGCCACCGAGCATGACCTCGAGGAGCTATTTAAGGGCATTGGCTCCGTGAGAAATGTTGAGATTATCTACAACCGACACACTCACCGCTCTCGAGGCTATGGCTTTGTTCAAATGCTCAACATTGATGAAGCCAAAAAAGCCGTCGAAGTTCTTCATGACCAACCATTCATGGGCCGCAACATGATCGTCAATGGTGCCAGCTCCAAACCTGCGGACGAGGAGTCCAGCAACGACGATTCAGATACAAGCTCAAACTCACCAACCAGTGAGTCTGACAAGGAGAGTGCAAGTATCAGCACAGCGGACTGATTCGGGGCTTTAAAAAAGCAATCCATCAACCAACCCGCTTGCGAGTTTTTCTCCAGGCGGGTTTTCTCTGCAAAAACGTTCCAGCTATGACCAGACCCATTTATGTATGTGGCCCAACGGCATCTGGAAAGTCCTCCCTTGCTATCGAGCTGGCCGGACTGCTTGATGGTGTAATCGTCAATGCTGACGCTTATCAGCTCTATCGTGGGCTCGAGATCATCTCCGCAGCTCCGGATGCATCAGAGCTAGCTAAAGCCCCCCACCGCCTCTACAGCGTGTTAATGCAAGACGAATTGTGTGACGCCATGCGCTTTCGAGAAATGGCGCTTGCTACCATCAAGGATATTCAATCAAAGGGTAAAGTTCCGATTATCACGGGGGGCTCAGGTCTTTATCTCAAATTCCTCAGTCACGGCCCCTCACCTGTACCCTCTGGCAACCGGCAACTGCGCGAGGAACTCTCCTTGGAGAGCGACGAGACCTTAATTGAACGACTCATCAGCATCGATCCCGAAGGGGCTCGTATTACTAATCTCAAAAATCGTCGCTATGTGATCCGGGCACTGGAGATTTGCATACTCAGTGGCCGCAAGATGTCAGAGGTCAAAAATGACTGGAAAAAGAAAAGTCTACAAATGGAAGCGAATCTTTCCGGTGTCTACCTTCAGTGGGACACAGATCAGCTGAGGGATCGTATCCATCTTCGCGTTGATCACATGTTTCAGCAAGGGGCGGTTGATGAGGTCGCTGCCTTGAAAAACCCGTCGGAGACTTGCCGGAAAGCCATTGGAATACCGCAGATCCAATCTTACCTCAGAGGAGAAATCAGCCTTGATGACTGCAAAGATAAAATTGCAGCGGCCACCAGGCAATATGCCAAACGGCAGCGCACTTGGTTTAGAAAAGAAAAATGGCTCACCCCCTGCCCTGTGACGGAGTCAACAAAGATGCCAGATCTGGCAAAGTCACTCGATTTGTTGAACAGAGATTAGGGCTCGATCAAGTCTGGTTGCGCAGCTTAGCTGAATTTCTGGTTACCAGAATGCAAATCACTACCAAGCCTATGAATTGCCACCTGAAAGCAACGCCCAAAGCTACCAAGCCGAGCTGAAGTATCGCTGCAAAAAGACCCGTCATGCAATCCAGCAAATTAAGCCCGGCCAGAATCTTGCCTCGCTTCTCCGGGGGACACAGATCCTGAAGATTGGCATTCATAGGTACGAGCAGCAACGCACCGCCAGCACCTGCCAATACAAACCAGAGCTTCAACCAGTCAGAGTGCATGGGCGTGAACGCGAGTGCGAGCAAACCAACCACCATCACCAGGCCGCCAAAGGAAACCAAGCGAAATTCAATCGCCTTGCGACAAACCAAAGAAGCGATCATCCCCCCGACAAAAATGCCGATGCTGGCAGCAAGCATCAGCAAAGCCGATTCCACGGCAAAGGCATTACCACCACTTGTCACTTGTTTGGCAATATTGATCGCAGCGAGATTGAGATAGCCCGCATATCCCCAGAAAAAGGCTACTCCGATGGCAGAGACCTTAATTCCGTAATGCTTCCACAACTCGCCGATCTGCGCAAAATGCTCGGTTAAAATCGAAGCGTCAAACTTCCGATGTCCCTGCACGGGAACCTTCTCAATCACAAACGAGATTAACAAGGGCATGATCGATGCCATCGTGAACAGCATCACCGGAAACATGGCAGCATCCCAGCCGTCGAGGCCATGGTTGAGGCGGTCGGTATACCAAAATCCCGTAATAATTTGCCCCCCGCAAATCGCTAAAACCACAGTAACCTCCATCAGCCCACTAGCTAAGCCCAGGCGCTCATGACCGACTAATTCCTTGATAATACCCCTCTTAGCTGGCGAGAGCAACACAGACTGCACGGAGAGCATGAAAAAACCTCCAATAGCCACCCAGACGAGATGGTGATAAATGGCGATGGATATCCAAACCAATACGATGAGCTGTAACACCGAGGCACCCCTGATCACTAGTGTCTTACTGAAACGATCCGAGAGCCAGCCCGCGATAGGAGAAAAAAGGATGAAGGGCAGGACGATGACTATCGCGAGGATATACTCGATATACTTCATGTTCTCGAGGCCGACAATATCTGCCTGAGCCTTGAACAACCAGGCTCCCAAGGGGATGAGGATGAATTGAGCCGCCTTGTCATTGAATGCATTCTGCGTCTGCAGCACAATGAGACTCCAGAATGACACCCAGTTTCTGAGCGCAGGTCCTGTTTGCTGTTGATGAACACTCATCCCTTGCATGCATGCCAGATTAGCTGGAAAATGCGAGCCTATCATTCGCACTTTTTGGGTTTTGTTCGATATCCGATCATATGGAGGATTTGGAGTGGCTCTCTCAAGCAAATCAATCTCATGGCTTGGTAGGCAAGAGTCTATTTTATGATACAGACTTGCATTGATCTCAGTTGCTTTATACTTACTTGCATCACGTGTTACTGCACCTCCTCGATATGATTGTTTTCAGATACCTGGCTATTACTGCCGCACTACTTATGCTGTGCAATCAGTGCGCGGGTCCCGCAAGCCCGAATGGCCTGCAAGCAAAACCGTATCGCGCCACCCATGCCAACCCATACCCGAAGGGCACTTACGAGCATTTCCGTGCCATCAAAGGCTATCCAAGAAATTACAACATCTGGATGAACAGAGAAGTTTTGGCAGAAACCAACGAGTCAAATGCCAGCATCAGAATCGATTTGTCTGAGCAGAGAGGCTACTTGATGAATGATTCCAAACTCGCATTGGACTACCCAGTAGCAACCGGGCGCGCATCTTTTCCCACACCCACCGGAGATTTTAAAGTACTTGAAAAGGTCCAGTCAGGAAAGCGGTCCAGGACTTACGGCAAGATTTATGATGCTGACGGTGTCTTGATCAATGATGATGCAGACAGCAGAAAAGATCCTGTACCACCTGGCGGAGAGTATGTCGGAGCTGAGATGCCCTATTGGATGCGTATCACCTGGGATGGTGTGGGCATGCACAAGGGAAGAGTGCCCCGCCGCCCGGCTTCACATGGCTGTATCAGAATCTACTACAAGGTAGTTCCCATTGTATACTCCAAGGTAAAGGTCGGAACTCCGGTAACCATTGTCCCCTGACGAAGTTCAGCCTGGCAAAGCTTACATCAGCTCTACACCGAATTTTTTCATGATCCATGCGGTAAGGGCGAACAAGACAGCTGTCAACACACAGCCAGCCAGTAGGGACCAGCCATAATGAACCCCCTTGCGTAGCATCCATGGGAGTAACAAAAACATCGGCATGGTAGGAATCACATACCAAAAAGTATACCACGCGTGATTGGCAATTTTCTCGGTTTGTTGAGGGCCCTTAATCTCAAAAAACATCCATGTCATCGCTAACACCGTGACCATAGGAAGAGCCGCAATAAGAGCTGCTATTTTATCACTACGGCGTGCTACTTCGGAAATTAAAACCACCAAACCAGCTGTAATCAGATACTTTAGAATAATAGGCATAAACTTCTCCTTGGAGTGTCTGCATTAGACCCTATTCTATCCTCAGGATGCAAGCATATCTCCATACTACCATATTCTGCCTTATTCTTTCCATATTGATGATCTCTGCATGCTCGACGGAACCTCAGAAAAGGCCCCACAAGCAAAATGAGCCGCAATTTGAACAGCAGCATTCCAGGATTGAGCTATCCCCCTCGGCAAAACGTAAAATAGGAAATAAAATCTGGCAGAACGAGTCCAATGGATCTGTATCCGGACTTACCCATTGGAATGACGGTGAAGAATTCCCCTCCATGGGCATCGGTCATTTCATCTGGTATCCTGAACATTTTAACGGTCGTTGGACTGAATCGTTTCCCCTCTTCGTTGCATACGCTCAGCAGCGAGGTGTAACATCCATGCCTACTTGGATCACCACAAGCAAACATTGCCCATGGCCCGACAAGACGTCTTTTATGCGTGATTTCAACGGCTCTCGTCTAAGCTCTTTGCGCAGCTGGCTCGCCAACAATGTCTCCTTGCAGACTGACTACATCATCCAAACAAGTCGACAGGCATTGCCCAAGATCATGGATGCAGCGCCCGCCCAATATCGGGATCGTATCCATGCCAACTATCGAAAAGTCTCAGCATCTGCGAATGGTATTTACGCGCTGATCGACTACGTTAACTTCAAGGGAGATGGCACCAACCCAACAGAGAGATACAAGGAACAAGGCTGGGGCTTGATGTGGGTACTCATGGACATGCGTGACGTTCCAGCTGGCCAAGCTGCTGCTGCTGAGTTCTCTGCAGCTGCCAAACGCTGTTTGGACCGCCGCATTCAGAATTCGCCTCCATCAAGAGGAGAAAAGCGATGGCGAGCTGGTTGGCACAACCGGTGTAACACCTACGCAAAAGCTCTTTGATTACACATGATGAATTCACAGTATTGAAACGCTTATTGCGTTTACGGAAGGGTCAGAGTGCCCTCCCTCTTAACCTTTATTGGCCCCTTGGTTCGCATCTTACCTAAGCCATTCTGAATGGTATCAACCATGGTGACCTCTCCCATCATCTCCATGCTCAGAGGTATTTGATAGTCCAGTGAATGCAATACGACAG
>JBDQHQ010000098.1:0-7532 GCA_040264795.1 Akkermansiaceae bacterium
TACGGATATTTCAACGGACATGCAGCCCGAGGATCTGACATACCTGCTCAACTCCTATTTCTCGGAAATGTCAGACATTGCCATCAGACACGGTGCAACCATCGACAAATTTATTGGTGACGCAATGGTGATCTTTTTTGGCGACCCGGAAACCAAGGGTGTTGCAGAGGACGCACGTGCATGCGTGCGCATGGCCACCGAGATGCAGACAAGAATGAAGCACTTGGCGGATCAATGGCGCTCAGAGGGTTTGGAAAATGCCTTGCAGGTTCGAATTGGTGTCAACACCGGGTATTGCAACGTTGGTAATTTCGGATCGGATCAGCGGATGGACTACACCATTATCGGTGCAGAGGTTAATCTGGCTGCCCGCCTCGAGACTTTGGCAGAGCCGGGTAGTGTGTTGATGTCCGGAGAGACCTATCATCTCGTTGAGGATTTTGTCGATGCCAGTGAAGTCAAGGTGTCAAACATCAAGGGAATCAAGCGAGAGGTGAGGGGCTTCGCCATTAAGAATTTCGAAAAGATGGGCGCAGACAAACAGCGATCTTATCGTCATGAGGCTAAAGGGCTGCTTGTCTATGTGAATCCTGATGAGTTGCCTGCTGATCAAAAAGAGATTGCTATAAAGCATCTTAAAGAGGCTTTGAGTAAGCTGGATGCTGAGGATGGCTCAGGTAACGCAGGCTAGTGGCCATGTTCTGCAAGCGTGATTAGCAGCGTAGGTTTTTCTCGTCTGAGTATGCGATGTGTCCGGAACTTTACCGGCTTAGGGGTGTGGATATCCACTATGCGGTGGTGGATTGCAGCTATTGTAGCTGAGCCAGAAGTGTAAGATAATAAGACCTTGTCTATCGAAGGACTCTAGATCCTCTTCTAAGCATCACATAACCTAACGACATAGATTAATTATGAAAATGATAACCCCTACAATTACTCTACTTGCCAGCCTTGTCTTGGTTAGCGGCTTGCATGCTGCAACCATCGTATACAGCGGCAGTGTCCTCGATAACTCGGGCAATGAAGTAACGGAGTGGAGGACTTCCAGCACGACCAAATCACTGGACGCGGATGGCGATAATATTTACGGCACTTTCGGAGGTATCGCCTTTGGTGATGCAGTATTTGGGGCGATGGACTTCGTTTCAGCCCAACCTCAGGTTGGTAATGCTGGATCGGGTTATGTGATCATTGACGATGTGACCATTGGTGATCCCGACCGGATGGTGAGAACCACTACCAACAATGCTAACACGGGGTTGTATGGAACATCAGATAGTGTCATGTATACCTTCGAGCTCAATACGGCTGTCGAGGCATGGGAGACTCTTCGCGTAGGCATCGGTACTGATGGTTTGAATAATGTTAACTTCAGCCCAGGATCCATCGGCTTGGCGGAAGTAGGTGGTGGTGGCGGACTGGATGAAGTGTCCATCACTGTCAACAACACGGTCGACATGTATTTCTTCGATGTGACAGGAGGTGTGGCTGCAGGCACCCAGTTCCAGGTTTTTGCTGATCCTGGAGCTGGCGGATATGTGACCCATCAACTGGTATCCCTCGACGTTGCCGTTCCGGAGCCATCTTCTGTTGCACTGCTTGGCATTGGTGGGTTAGCTGTGCTGCTGCGCCGCAGGAGGTAGCGGGTGGTTCCTTCTACGCCGCCTGCTTAATCGTTGCGGCCGGGTGGCTTGCGCAGGTTTTTCTTTTCAGCGTGCTTGGACTTGTCATCAAGCATGCGGTTTTTCGCCCGGCGTGAGCGGCGGCGTTTTTGGCGGCGGATTTTTTCCTGGGCCTGCTTCCGGGCTGATTTTTTGCCATCGCGGATTTCCTCGAGACGTTCGCAGAGTTCCCTCCGGGCGAGGAAGCGGTTGAGCTCGCGTGAGCGTTGTTGCTGGCACTTGACCTCAATGCCAGAGGGGGTGTGCTTGAGGTAGACGCAGGAGGCGGTTTTGTTGATCTTCTGGCCGCCACTGCCGCTGCCCTGGATAAATTTCTCGACCAGGCTGTCCTCGTTGATGCCGAGTTTTTCCATGCGTGCTTCCAAGGCTGCAATTTTATCTGGGGAAGGCATTTGGAATGAATAATTGGAGGAATGGAGAAATAAATTAATTCACCATTCAGCGAAGCGACTCAATGTATGCTTTGACGGAGCGGGTGATTTCCTCGGCGACTTTGGCTTGAGGGGCGGCGAAGGGGGGGACGAACCAAGGATAGGAGCCGATGAGGTCGGTGATGACGGCGACTTCGCCGTCGCAGGTCTGTTGGCCGGACTTTGGTTTGCAGCCGATACCGATGGTCGGGATCTCGATCTCTGCGGTGATTTGCTCAGCGAGCTCAGGCACGATGCTTTCAAGCACGATGGCGAAGCAGCCGGCATCTTGCAGGGCGAGAGCTCCCTCCATGATGGCGCAGGATTCCTCTTCGGTTTTGCCTTTCTTTTTGTAGCCGCCTTCTTCGAGCACTCTCTGGGGCAGCATGCCATGGTGGCCGACAACAGGGATGCCGGAATCGATGATGGCTCGGATTTTTTCCGCCTGCCGGATTCCACCCTCGAGTTTGACAGCATCTGCTCCGGCTTTGATGAGAGCTTGGGCACTAGCAAGGGCCTGTTCAGGGGTATCGTAGCTGTGAATGGGTAAATCGCCAACAACGAGTGCATTCCTGACTCCACGCGCTACAGCCGCGGTATGATGAGTCATCATATCCAGAGTTACATGGGTTGTGTCCGGGAATCCGAGCACCACCATGCCCAAGGAATCACCGACCAGGATGATATCGATACCGGCTTCATCTAAAATCCTGGCAGTAGGGTAGTCGTAGGCAGTCAGAGCCGAGATGTGGCGCTTGTGCTTCAAGCTGGAGATGGCCTGCGCTTTATCGGATGCGTTCATGCTGGATCGGCTTACAAGTGACGAGGAAGATCTACCACTCTGACTCAACCAGAGTAAGCTTTGCCTCATTGGAGTCAAGGTGATGAAGATGTTCTAAAATGGTCTTGTCGTCTCCTGGTAGGATAAGGCCAGGGCAAATCATTGCCAGTGGCTCCAGAACAAAGCGTCGCCGGGTCAGCTCCGGGTGGGGCAAGGATAAGCGCTCATCATTGAAGATGTTTTCTCCGAAGTAGAGGATGTCTATATCGATGACGCGAGGTGCGTTTTTTGGGTAGACGCTCTCACGCCCCAGAGAGGCTTCGATTTTTTGTGTCTGACTGAGAAGCTCATCTGGCTGTCCCGAATAAGGTATCTCGATAACGGTATTGAGAAAATCGGGTGAGCCCTCAGGGCAATTCATTGGCTCTGATCCGTAGAGCGGTGCTTGTATGCAGGCGCCATTTTCAGCTGCGAGTTCGCACAGCAGATCACGTGCTCTTTTGATGTTGGCCTTGCGGTCGCCGAGATTGGAGCCCAAGGCAATGCCTACACGTGTAACCACAGTACGGGTATGATGATTATTGGAGACCGAGAACGTCCTGCATGTCATAGAGACCGGCAGGTTGTTGCTGGAGCCAGATAGCTGCCTCAACAGCACCCGAGGCAAAGGTCATACGGCTTGATGCTTTGTGGGTGAGTTCGATGCGTTCACCGTCTGCAGCAAACATCACGGTATGGTCACCGACCACGTCACCACCACGAAGGCTGTGCATGCCGATTTCGCGGTTGGGTCTGGCTCCTATATTGCCAACCCGGCCATGAGCTACATCTTCCTCGTAGCTTGTATTGGTTTCCTCATTAAGAATTTCAAGCAAGCGGCGAGCGGTTCCGGAGGGTGCATCGATCTTGTGACGATGATGCATTTCCGTTACCTCGATATCGCAGCGATCATTGCCAAGAATTTGAACTGCTTTACGAGTGAGCCAGAACAAGGTGTTTACTCCGATCGAGAAATTGGGAGCAAAAACAATCGGAAGTTGCTCTGATACAGCGATGATTTGGGCCTTTTCCTCATCTGTGTGACCTGTAGTGCCAATCACGACAGGCGTGTTGCTTTTGCGGGCAGCATCAAGCACTTCGTGGGTAAAGTGGTGTGCAGTAAAGTCGATGACAACGTCAACATTTTCGAGAGCGTCATCTAGATCCTGACCAATGTCGTGAGTGGAAACGACTTCCGAGTTCAGGTTGTCATTGCCTGCCTCGATGAGAGCTTGGCCCATTCTGCCGTTGGCACCTGTGATGAGTAATTTTGTCATAGGAATAGTTGTGTTAGATGAGGTCGTAGCTGGCCATGGCGCCACGTAAAAGAGCCTGGTTTTCTGTAGATAGATTCACCAGTGGAAGTCTGAGTTCATCGCTGCAATGACCCTGCATCGCCACGGCGGATTTGATCGGCACGGGGTTGGTGTCAATGGACATCAGAGTGGTAAAGAGTGACTCATACTTAGCATGGATATGCTCCGCATCCTCGACACGTCCCTCTAACATGGCGCGGACCAAGCTGGACATGACATCGGGTATTAAGTTTGTCGCTACAGACACCAAGCCAACGGCGCCTCGCTTCATGAATTCAATGGTCAGTGGATCATCACCGGAGAGAATTTGGAAATCATTGGGCAATGCGTTTTTGATTTGGGTGACGCGCTCCGGGTCGCCTCCAGCTTCCTTGTTAGCGATGATCGTTGGGCAATCAGATGCAAGCCGAGCAATGGTGTCCACGGCAATTTCTATGACGGAACGACCAGGTATGCTGTAAAGCATGATGGGGAGATCGGTGCATTCTGCAATTGTCTTGTAATGTTGGTAAAGGCCTTCCTGGGATGGTTTGTTGTAGTAGGGGCAAACCTGCAGGGTGGCATCAACACCAAGCTTGGCTGCCTCAGTCGTGAGGTGTATGGCTTCTGAGGTGGCGTTGGCACCGGTGCCGGCGATCACCTTGATACGCCCGGCTGCATATTCGACAGCGAGCTCGATCACACGCAGGTGTTCCTTGCGACCAAGGGTTGGGGACTCTCCAGTGGTGCCGCATGGGACGATTCCATCAACTCCGCCTTCAACCTGACGGTCAATGAGGGCGCGGAAAGCTTCTGTGTCGACCTCCCCGTTACGGAAGGGGGTGATCAGTGCTGTATGGGTTCCTTGAAACATGGTTTTGTATTGAGAGGGGTGAAATATTAAATCGTGATTTCGCCCGCAAAGACAAAGTCAGCCGGGCCTGTGAGTGTTACGTCGGTGAAGGTGTTGTCTGGCCCCTGAGTGAAGCCAATCTCCAAGGTGTCACCGCCCTCGACATCGACGTTCACGGGGGATGCAGCTCCGTTGAGCAAGTGATGAAGAATAGCACTTGCCACCATGCCCGTGCCGCAGGCCAAGGTCTCTCCCTCCACACCCCGTTCATAGGTGCGAATGGCAATGCGTTGTTCGCTGATGATGGTGACGAAGTTGGCGTTCGTGCCGTTGGGCTTGAAATGCTCATGATAGCGAATCGCGGCACCATGACCGGCTACATCAAAGTTTTGCAGATCATCGGTGAACACAACGGCATGAGGAACGCCCGTGTTGATGGAGTAAACAGAAGCATCCAAGCCCTGCAGCGAAACAGGCGCGTCCAGCTCCAGATCAAAGGGGTCAGACATGGCAATGCGCACGTTTTCTCCGATGATTTCAGCACTCAGTGTTCCAGCAATCGTCTCAAAGCTGACCCGGTCTGTGCCTTCACCCTTGAGCTTAGCGGTGAACTTGCCGAAGCAGCGGGCACCGTTGCCACACATCTCAGCTTCACCGCCATCTGCGTTGTAATAGCGGAATTTGAAATCAGCTCCAGCTTCCGCAGGCTCGACGGCAAGTAGGCCGTCAGCACCAATGCCGCGCTGGCGATTACAGAGCTTGGCGATTTGCTCCCTGCTGAGCTGGATATTGAGCCCGCGGTTATCAATGACAACGAAGTCGTTGCCGGCACCATTCATCTTATGAAAGGATAATTTCATGATTAACTTGGATTTTTAGTGGCGTCGATCAGCGGGCTTGTGAAGTTATGGACGATTTCGGCGAGATTGTTTTTGTCTGCATTTTCAGCCACTTGATTGACGATGGCTGAGCCGACTACCACACCGTCCGAGGCCGAGGCTACCAGAGAAGCTTGCTCAGGTGAGCTGATGCCAAAGCCCACGCACACCGGGGTGTCGGTGTATGACTTGATGGAGCTGACCAGCTCGCCAATACCGGCAGAGGGAGCCTCCTGGGATCCCGTGACTCCCATTCTCGACACGGCGTAAATGAAACCCTCCGATTGTGCTGCCAACATTTGTTTGCGAGCATCAGGGGTAGAGGGAGACACAAGTGTGATGTGCTTGAGTCCCTCACTGCTGGTTAATTCTTTATTGTTGGCAATCTCATCAGGTGGCAGGTCCAAAAGTAGGATCCCGTCAGCTCCTGCGGCTGCGGCATCGCTGTGGAACTTCTCATAACCATAAGCGTAGACAGGATTGAGATAAGTAAAGAGGACAATGGCAGTATCATGGGTGCTGCGAAACTCTCTGATGAAATCCATCAGTTTGTGGGCGGTCATCCCGGCGTTGAGGGCCCGTTCAGCTGCAAGCTGGTTGACGACACCATCAGCTTGGGGATCAGAGAATGGAACACCTAGCTCGATAATGTCTGCACCTGCATCGGCAAGAGACCTTGCGATTTCAAGTGAGGCCTCGTAACTCGGGTCACCTGCGCAAATGTAGGCGACAAAGGCAGCTTTGTTGTTTTCCCGGAGTTGCTGAAATGTGGTGTCGATTCGATTACTCATGAACTTGGCAGCGGTCAGATACGCTGAATTCAGGAAAAAGAAAACACTGAATCATGGATTAGGGACATCATTTTGCCAGAATTTGTATTGGCCGTAATCAAGTTGCCACTCCGACATACGAAGCGTTTTGAAAAAATACACTTAAACCTGCCTAAAAAGAGGATAATGCAGAAAAAATTCAAAAATGATAAACATAGACATGGGTTGTAACTGTTTTTTTGTTAATGGAATTTCAGGGTTCTTGATATTCTTTTTCACTTGCATATTTAGGTGAGCAAGTTAAATTACTAATTAATTGATTACCAAGTGTCAATGATTATGCCCTTATCACAACCTCGCGTTGAACTTTCTTCCGGCCTCAGCATAGGCTACGAGGAAGACCTTGCTTGTGTGGATTCCGAGGATGAGACGATCGTGTTGGGTGGAGGAACCCACTATCTGCTGGCGCGTAATGGCAGGGGTAAAACAACGCTGTTAAGAACTCTTGCAGGTGTGCTTAATCCGCTTAACGGTGACTACGAATGTGATGGCAGGTGCCAATTTCTCAGTGAGGATTTGGTTTTTGATCGTGAGCTCCCCGCAAGATTAATACTGAAAGCGCTTCTCAAGAAAGAGCATCTCAGTGAAGCAATAGAGCTGGCAAAACTGGTAGAACTCGATGTCAACAAGCCCTACGGGAAGCTTTCTACCGGCAATAAGCGCAAGGTGGCGCTTCTAGTCGCCGAGTTTTCACTCCAAGACAGCGGGGCTGACGTTCTTCTTCTTGATGAGCCTTTTACAGGTCTCGATACATTCTCCCGGGA
>JBDQHQ010000099.1:0-7433 GCA_040264795.1 Akkermansiaceae bacterium
ACGCAGCCTTCCCGGCGCATCTAAACAACAGAAAACCGGGACCGAATGGACGAGACTGCGGGGGGTGTGAAAATAACCGTCCGTTCCAAAACATAGAAACATGCCAAGAGCAACCAACAGCCCAGCTAGCCGCAAACGCCGGAAGCGCATTCTCAAACGCGCCAAAGGTTTCCGCGGTTTCCGCTCGAAACTCTACAAGTATGCCAAGGACGCCGTCCGCAAGGCCTACCAGTATGAGTATCGTGACCGCAAGAAGCGCAAGGGTCAGTTCCGCCGCCTTTGGATCCAGCGCATTAGCGCCGGTGTCCGTGCGCAGGACCTGAGCTATTCCCGCTTTATTGAAGGCCTGAAAGCCGCCAATATCGAGGTTGATCGCAAGATCCTTGCAGACCTCGCCGTGCACGATATCGATACCTTTAACGGTATCGTTGAGCAGGCAAAAGCAGCCCTCGATAAGAAGGCTCCTGCAACTGCGTAAACAAGCAGGAGCAGCCAAACCAACTTACAGCGGCCACCGGATTACCGGTGGCCGTTTTTCTTGCCGGCATGACTCAATTGTCCCAGTGAGTCAATTATGTGTGACATAATGGCGCGATCATGGTCATTGGAGTTTAGCATTCTTACTGCCGAAAGTTTGCAACAATCACAAAATGAGTAAGTTGTGAAAAATTTAGGCCCGTTGGCATACACATTGCAACTATGATTGTCGAACCTATCAAATCATTAACCATTCAAACACATCATATTATGACTACGCACTACCCATTCAGCAACAGAATCTTCGGCGATCTTAATCGCCTGATCCACAACAGCTTTGGTCCTGCCTATGCAGAAAGCCAAGCTCATTCAAACCGCGCGCTCGATCATCGCACTAGCCTCGAGGCACTGAGTGATGATGAGCAGGGAATCAAGCTACGGCTTGAGCTACCCGGATTCACCAAAGACGAGGTCAAACTCAGCGTCGATGATGGAGTTCTCCACGTCGCAGCAGAGACTGAGGACGAGGAGCGTAGCTTCCTCACAAGCAAGGAGCGGCGCTTCAAGGTCACAGACGAGGCGGATGTGGAGAACATCAAAGCCAAGCTTGAAAACGGCATTCTGTATCTCGAGATACCGCACCGGGCAAAAGCCGAGCCCAAGCGCATTACCGTCAATTAGTATATAAGGGCATCAAAATACCTCAGGCCCGCCATGCATGCATGGCGGGTCTTTTGCTCATGTCTTTCACGGTTGTTTTGTCCGGAGAGCCATGTTTTCGTGTTGAAGTTTAATCAGCTGTGTTTAGAAAACCGCTACTCCCGATGAGCTTTATTTATGAGTGAGGAATCCATGCAGCCTGTTGAAGATTTTACCAAAGTGGAATCCATTTTTGTAAGGCATCGTAATTGCCTTTTGGTAAGGGGGCAGTTCACACCTGTTTTCACTGATTATTATCTGCACCTCATGGAGCAGAAATTGCGTTATGAAACCAAGCTGGATGCCACCCTCAAGGATTTGTTGGCGGTATTAACCCTCCACCTGACAGCAAGGCCCTGGGCGGAGACCATTGCTTGGACCGTCAACCTGCGTGCACCCCGGGTGAATTATTTTGTCACCGGCAGCAGTATCGGTGAAAACATTACCGGCAGGCTTTTTACCAAAGATATTCGCGAGCCAGACCGCAACATGTTTTACAGCCAGACGAGTATTTCCGGGCAAGAACCGCGAACGACTACGGTTGATCTCGATACCAACGACCCCATAGACTGGGTTGAGCACTTCTATAGCCAAAGTGAGCAACGGCCTGCCAAATGCTTTGCTCTGGATGATGAGCACTATGCCCTGTTAGCTGCCCAGCCTGACTACGATCAGGAGTGGTTTGACGAGATGGATGCCGGAAAAATAGCCGATATCACTGAGACAGAACAAACCAAAGTGCTTGAAACACGCAAGTTTCAATTCTTCTGTGGCTGCAGCAAGGAGAGGATTTTACCCACGCTGGCCTCGTGGCGGTCCCGGCTCGATGAGCTCTTCGAAGGTGATCAGGAAATTACGGTCAATTGCCCACGATGCGGCGCTCATTACCAGGTGAGCAGAGAAGACCTCGGCGAGGATCAATCAGCAGA
Source organism: Akkermansiaceae bacterium (assembly GCA_040264795.1). GTDB lineage: Bacteria > Verrucomicrobiota > Verrucomicrobiia > Verrucomicrobiales > Akkermansiaceae > Oceaniferula. The sequence goes on from JBDQHQ010000099.1 coordinate 2,106, forward strand.
TTAGCTGAGCTGCACAAATTTGGCGATTGCCCTATGCTTGATATTCGCCTACATGGACGCCTCTGATGAACCAGGAAATCGAATCGATCCAGACCGATGCTCTCGCTGCCATAGCAGCAGCGAGTGATGAGAAGTCCCTTGATGATGCTCGTGTAGCTTATCTTGGTAAGAAAGGGCATCTCACGGCGGTTGCCGCGGGCATGAAGGATCTCTCCAAAGAGGATAAGCCCAAGATGGGTCAGCTCCTCAACGCTGCCCGGCAAGCAATCACCCAAGCCATCGACGAGAAACAGTCTGCTCTCGCCAATGAAGCGGACCGCAAGTCAGTGGAAGGCATCGATTTGACTTTGCCTGCGCGGCCCCTGCCACATGGTGCGATCCATCCACTGAGCCAAGTCAAGGACCGTGCGATTCAGGTATTGCGCCGGATGGGCTTTGCCCTGGCTGATGGGCCTGAGATCGAGACCGAGTTTCACTGCTTTGATGCGCTCAATACACCCGAGGATCACCCTGCCCGTAATGAAAAGGACACCTTCTACTTCGACAGTGGCAAGCTCCTCAGAACCCACACTTCCAGTGTTCAAATACGCACGATGGAGAAGGCAAAGCCTCCGGTGCGTATCATAGCCCCGGGCTCTGCATACCGCAGGGATGAAATCGATGCCACCCATCTCTCTGTCTTCAATCAACTGGAGGGCCTCTACGTCGATGAGGACGTGAAACTGGGAGATCTGAAAGGAACCTTGGAGTTTTTCCTGCGCAGCATGTTTGGTGAGGATACCGAGGTGCGTTTCAGGCCTCACTTTTTCCCATTCACCGAGCCGAGCTTCGAGATCGACATCAAGTTGCATGCCAAAGGCCAGGAACCCAAGTGGATCGAAATCGCTGGCTGCGGCATGGTTGATCCTGCGGTATTTGAATCTCTCTGCGAAGTTCGTGGGGATGATGTTTTCTCCCCGGATAAAGTGACGGGCTTTGCCTTCGGCATGGGGATTGACCGCCTCGCGATGATCAAGTGGGGGATCAAAGACATCCGCCTGCTCATCGAAAACGATGTTCGTTTTCTCAAGCAGTTTGCTTAAGCGGGCATTGCCCTTTACGGTTACTTGGTACTGCCGACTTGGATCCCGTAGGCTTGGATGAGGTGCTGGATGGTTTTTGCCAGCTCATCCTCGTCGAGAGGACGCTTGTAGATAAGCAGCCGGGCAATTTCCCCATCAAAAGATTCGAAACCCGGGTGATTAATGGCATCACGCTCCTGACCGATCACCAGCTTGGAGGGGTTGGCGTCCGGGTTGACCGGAAAGTTGGCGGTCACGACTGGCTTTGTCTCGTTGAGGAAAAGCTCCGCTGGAACGGCGCCCTCACCGGCTGTCATTCTTCCCGCGATCACGTAAAACCTCTCCTTCTCAAGTTTAGGGCCAAGCAGCAGGGGATTGTTTTCATCGAAGCGGCCGAAGGTCACTCCGTTTCTCGGGCTTGTCCATAGGGTGTTGTCATCCCGTAGAGCAACCCACATTCCCTCGTACTTGCCACTGTTGCGCAGATTGCCAAACAAGGCGTTGACGTTCTTGAGTCCGAGGCGTTGCCGGTGAGCACAAACCACGCCCAACCAGGTGAAACCCGAGCCGGTAATGAGACAGTCGAAGGCGTCCTCGTCGTGGCACACCAGTTCCCCTTGGCGAAAAATCAGGGAGCTTTTTCCATTGAGCTTTTCAATCGCTTTGCGCAGATGTGGTCGCCCTGAGCCGGCTTTCTTCCTGCCCTCGTCCTGCTTGACGAAGAAGCGCGCACTACCCTCGGGCGCTTGGTTTTCCCACTGGGCGACCTTGTTGCCGTCCTCGAGGGTAAGGCCTTTTTCTGCGTTGAGGTCAAGGATCAGACCCTTGACTGCTGGCAGATCACTAGCAATCAGGCAACTTGGCAGCAGAAAAATGCTTAAGAGGATTTTCACCGTTTTGATAACTGAGATTCTACCAGAAGCTTAGCTGGGGCTTGCACGCAAATGCTCCACCGCTTCACGGATGTCGTTCAGAGTGACCTTGGAGGATACCTCTGCCACACCCGGGGCACTCAGGAGTACAAACTTGATCTTGCCACCCGAGAATTTCTTATCGCGGCTGAGTTTGTCCATGATGCTCTCCGTACTGATGCCCTCGGGAAGGCAAAGGGGAAGTTGAAACCTCTCCAAGAGTGACAGGATGCGTTGGCTTTCTGCCGCGGGGAAGTGATTGATTTTTTCAGAGAGATAGAGGGCGGCCCTGATGCCCAGGGAGATCGCTTCACCGTGAAGCATAGCTCCGTAGGGCTGGGAGGCTTCAATACCGTGACCAATGGTGTGGCCAAAATTCAGCAAAGCGCGCGTGCCACTTGTTTCACGCTCATCTTCCTCAACGATGCGGGCTTTAATCGCCAGATTGCGGGCAAGGAGCTCGGCACTTGGATGCTGGTCTACAGGGTCAAGTCCGGCGAGGTCATCAATCATGGCTGCGTCACGAATGGCGGCATGTTTGATGGCCTCGGCGTATCCCTCGCGATATTCGCGCCCGGGCAGGGTGTCGAGTGTCAGCGGGTCAACAATAACAAGGCGTGGTTGGTGGAAGGCTCCGATTAGGTTCTTACCCTCCGGCGCATTGACGCCGGTCTTGCCCCCCGCGGAACTATCCACTTGAGCTACAATCGTGGTGGGAATTTGAACAAAGGGAACACCTCGATAAAAAATGGCGGCTACAAAACCGGCGAGATCTCCAACAACTCCGCCACCGAGAGCGATGACATAGGAACTGCGGTCATGGCCGGCGTGGATGAGTTCACTGCAGAGATTGGCTGCCTGACCCATGGACTTCGTTGATTCACCGGCACTCACGGTGTGCTTGCTCGCTTCAATGCCCTCTTTGGTGAGGGCTGACAGCAGAGCTGTGGCATGATGGGCATCCACGTTGGAGTCGGTGATGATGGCCGCTTTGCCAGAGAGTCCGGCCGCCTTGATGAGTTCTCCGGCGCGTTCAAGTAATCCGTCATCAACGAGGATGTCGTAGGAGCGGTCTGAGAGATTGAGATGAACGACGGGCATGGGACTGTTGAGTGTTGAGTGTTGAGTTTTGAGTGTTGAGTGTTGAGTGTTGAATTTTGAATGATCCCGGCCTTGCTCTGTAACAGGAAGCCTTTACTTGGATTGCTCGAGCATTTTGAGCAGTGGGGCCTCGGCACGTTTTCTCACTTCCTCAGGAAGCTCGACTTGCGGCTCGAGAAGATCCAGGCAGTCGTGAAGTTTTTGTAGCGTATTCATTTTCATGAACCGGCAGTCATTGCATGCACAGCGGTCGGTCGGTCCGGGGATGAGGTTTTTGTCGGGGGCTTCTTTCTGGAGACGATGAAGCATACCGCTCTCAGTTACCACGATGATGTCCTTGACCGGCGCGTTCTGGCAGAAGGTCACCATTTTCTCCGTGGAGCAGACCTCATCGGCAAGAAGGCGCACCGCACTTGTGCACTCCGGGTGGGCAACGACGAGGGCATCAGGATATTGCTCTTTGATCTTGTTGATCGAGTCACGCGTGAACTCGACGTGAACGTAGCAGGAGCCCTGCCAGAGATCCATTTTACGTCCGGTTTGTTCCATGACCCAGGCGCCGAGGTTTTCATCGGGAACAAAAAGGATAGGACGATCCTCGGGAGCCTTGTTGACGATCTTAACCGCATTGCCTGATGTGCAAATGACATCACAGAGTGCCTTCACTCCAGCAGAGCAGTTAATGTAGGCGATGACGTAGTAATTTTTCTCCCGGTTTTCGTTGAGGAATTTTTCAAGATCCTCGGCCGGGCATGACTCTTCCAGTGAGCAGCCTGCGTCCTTGTCCGGAAGTACGACGGTTTTCTCAGGATTCACAATTTTGGCTGTCTCCGCCATGAAGTGAACACCACAGAAAGCGATGACATCCGCGTCTGTTTCCTGAGCCCGGTAGGCGAGGCCGAGCGAATCACCCACATAGTCTGCCAAGTCTTGAATGTCACCGGTTTGATAGTTGTGAGCGAGGATGACAGCGTTACGCTCTTTTTTGAGCCGCAGGATTTCTTCACGAAGGTCTAGAGAAGTGCTAGGCATGGGTCGATGGTTGGTAGTGCAGGCTTTGGAGTCAAGCAGGGAGTGTGGCGGAACGGGTAATCCAGTCCGGATTGGGCTGTGTTCACTGCTGGATGGAAATTCTGCCGTTGTGGCGGGCTCCCTTGTCGATGGTCATTCTGGCAACGACGATATTGCCATTAAGCACAGCCCTCTTTTTAAGATGCAGCTTGCCCGTGCAGATGAAATTTCCTGTGACATGACCGTCGATGATTGCCTCCTCACATTTGACATCATTGGCAAAAGCAACGTCAGCACGTTTATCGATGATCAGTCGCTTACAGCTTAATTGCCCCATGATCTTGCTCGCACTGTTGAGAGTAACGTCACCAGAGCAATCAATGCCACCTTTGAGGGTGCCCTGCACTAAGATATCATGGCAATAGATGGTGACATCGGTAACTACTCCCTTTTTCTGAATGATCACATTGCCCCTGGTTTTGATGCGGCGGTTCCAGTGATTATTGATGGTATAGTTTCTTAGGCTGACGTAGGCGCCACAGGCGGGGCAGAGGGTTGAGCTGGCATCAGACGGAGCCTCATGCTGGTGGTCACATTCCAAGCAGAGCACATGCTTGGTGGCGTTCTTTTTGTGGAAGAAATTGCTAGCGTCCGTCACTTTGCGGGTAATGCTGGCACGAAGCTCGCCAGTGGGGTTCTTTGTCTCCTGAGTATCATTCTGGGAATTACCCTTGGGCTGCTGTGTCTTGTCTTTGTGCGTATCCCCAGCCGCGTTTTGATCGCTTGTAGGCGCATCAGTCACGGTCTCTTCCTGATCCGCATCGGAATCGCTTTTGAGAAAATGGATATCCGGGGTTTTGGTGACGTTCACTGCTTTGCCGTGCCTTATTTTGTAGTGCTTGCCACACTTACGACAATAGGTGGATACCGCGATTTTGGACTCCGGCTGTTCGTGCTGGCAGTCCGGACAGGTCATCGGAATCAAGTCCCTCTTCGGACTCGGCTTTTTGTCGCCGGTTGAAGATGATTTCTTATGGGAGAAAAATGACATGTGACAAAATGTTTACGGACGAAACCCGCCAAAACTTAACGCACGATGCAGATTTGAATCAATGGTAATAAAAACCCGCCGGCCGGCAACAAACCGGTGGCGGGTATCAGTGATTCTGTGGCAGGAACTTGGAGAAGCCTGCTAACTTGAAACCGTCTTACTGCCGGACTCAGGCTTGCTGCTAAGTGGTAAC
>JBDQHQ010000100.1:0-7350 GCA_040264795.1 Akkermansiaceae bacterium
CCCCAGTCACAAAATATTTTGGTATCAGGCTCAACCAGCCCCTGATCCAGTGCTCCGGCTGTTGAGATGATTTTAAAGGTGGAACCAGGCTCATAAATTGCCTGAGTAGCGAAATCATAACCATTCTCCCGGATATTTTCTCGCGTGTTTAAGTTATACGTTGGTCTGCTTGCCATTGCCAGGATATCGCCATTGCTGGGATTCATCAGAATAATGGTTCCCTTTTGTGCAGCATAATCATTGAGCCCCTTGTCCAACTCCTCTTCGACAATCATCTGAATGCCCATGTCAAGGGTCAGCTGAACATCCTCCCCATGTAATGGAGCTTCCATTTCCTCAATCTTGTCTCCTTTGGTAACTACGTAGCCATCAGCGCCGGACAATCTATCGTTCATTTTCTTCTCAATACCAGCCCTGCCAGTGATTCTTCCTAATACATCGTCCTCATGCTCACCCACATAACCAATAATGGCTGATGCCATATCCGGCATTGCATACCAGCGCTTTTGCTTATCCTTAAAAACAAAGATGCCATTTTTACTGTGGGCATAGCGATGACTTCTGTCGTGACGATATGTCACTGAGCAATCATGAGCTAGCTGCATCAGTCGATCTGCTTCCTTCTTTGACAGATCAGACTTGATGACAACATGCATCTGCTTTTCATCATTAAGATTAAGTTTTTTCTGAAACAGCTCAGCACTCATACCAAGTTCAGGAGCAAAGATATCAGCGAGAAGATCAACATGCCTCTTTTGGATCTCATGCTCGTCAAATTCGGCAGCTATCTGCTTTGCCCTCGCCTTAATTTGCCCGCTACGAGTTTTTTGGTCCTTCAGATACCAATCAGCTGATGCACGCAACTCCCTGTTAGCCAGCGCACGGGCTGCCAATTTGACACCTCCCTCAAGCAATAGCTTCTTGTCTAACGCCATGCTTACACTCGCATTACTACGAGCAATGAGTATCTTGTTACAATCCAAAATCCTTCCCCTCGTCGCAACCAAGGTAGTCTTCCTCAAGGTCTGCTCTGATTGCTCTGAGTATTCAGCAGCCTTGACAACATGCAAATAAACTAGCCGCGCTGACAGACAACTCAGCCCGGTCACACAGACCAGGCATATAAAAATACAACGGCGATAAAAAACGGCTGAATTCACGAGTGGCTTATAATCATGGTCTTACCTGAGCAATATCAACAGCGTTGGGTACTTTGTCTGACCCTTTTGAAGAATAGCTTTTAATAGCAGTCAAGGAGCCAGGCGCTGTTTTGCGCAATTTAGTTTGTGACCCAGCTAGATATTGTCGCAGTTTTTGCGGAGTGAGCAGCCTATCGATATCTTGACCGAGGATATCCATTGAGACTTTGATGTCGCTGATCTTGTTATCAACGCGCTGAATTTCTCTCTGCACCTTGATTTGCTCGTTTTTCAACAAGGCATGAGTGATGCCACCCCCGATCAACACCATGGCCGCCAAGCCAAGAAGCGTCATTTCGACAAGAGAGAATTTGCGGTGCTTGGTTCGGTGTTTATTCATGACAATGACTGGTTATCTTTTTTGGACCACTCTCAGTTTGGCGCTGCGTGATCTCTTGTTGGCCTCAATTTCCTCTGCACTTGCCGTAACAGGACGGCGGGTGATCATCTCATACTTGTAATCAGGGTTTGGCTTGGGCTCGGGCCATTCTTTACGGTCGATATGAGACTGGCATACATGCCTGAAAAATTGTTTCACGATCCTGTCTTCCAGACTGTGGAAGGTAATGACCAGTAAGCGTCCGCCCGGATTGAGCAGCTTGGCCGCGTTATCGAGAAAAGTGCGCAATGCACCAAGCTCGTCATTCACTGCGATTCGGAGCGCTTGGAATACGCGGGTCGCAGGATGAATTTTACCAGCCGGTCCCTTGGAGCGTGGTAGAATGCCTGCAATAAAATCAGCAAGATCCGTCGTAGTTTCGAATGGCTTTTCCTGACGGTGCTCAACGATACGACGTGCAATTTTGCTGCCGGCACGCTCCTCGCCATATTCATAAAAAATGGTCCTTAATTCCTGCTCGGACAAGTCATTGACCAGGTCAGCAGCAGTTTGACCTGCAGAGCGGTTCATCCTCATGTCGAGAGGTCCCTCTTTACCAAAGGAGAATCCACGCTCAGCCTCGTCAAGCTGCCAAGAAGAGACTCCGATATCGATAAGGATGCCATCCACTTTGTCCACGCCTGCACTTGCCAAAAGCTCCGGTAAATCAGAAAAATTGCCCTTCAAGGCAGTAAACTTTGATCCATACGGTGCCAAGCGTTTTGCGGCGAACTCGTGCGCCTGCTCATCTTGATCAACCCCGATCACGCGTGCTCCGGATTTGAGCATTGCCTCGGTGTGGCCCCCGCCACCCAATGTGGCATCAACAATGACTTTTTCCTCCGTGGGCAGCATATGTGCCAGTACTTCATCGAGAAGAACGGGGATATGATATTTAGTATCGGTAGGTTTTTCTGGTTCCATACACAGCTCCCTGTTTCTGGAAGAATGCCAAGTCGAGCAGTCGGGGCGGGACTCCCTCCAAGTTGTCCCAACCCCGACAGCTACCAACTTTGTTTCAGTAAACAACATGAATGAGTAAGGGTAAACTGCATGCTATCAACGACGTGTATTCCAGAAAAAGGTGTGACTGTGACCAGATACGCCAGACTCAAGCCCCGACATACGGGAGACGCTGCAGAGGTGAGGCTCCCTCCAAGTTGCCTCAACCTCTGCAAGCGCGTCTCCATGCTGGGGGAACAGCATTGTTGTCATTATTGTATCAGCGTATTGCACAGGAAAATTTTCGTATCGTTAGTCTTAGAAGAAACCGAACTCGTCATTAGCCTCAGAAATGATGCTTGCCTCGTGGGCGGCACGGAGTTTCCGGTGGTTTTCCTCATTTAAAATCTCAATAAAATCACCACGTCCGACCAGGACGAGGCCTTCTCCGGGAACCAGGCCGGGATGATCACGCAGTGCTTTGGGAATGGTCAGCTTGCCTTGCTCATTGACATGAGCTTTGGTGCAACGCTCAAAGATGATGCCAATGATGCTGCGTTTCTGAGCTGGTGAGCGTTCACTCTCATTGACCTCTCTCTGCATCTTCTCAAATTCGGTATCCGTCAGAACACGCAAAGTGGGAAAGCCCTCGTTGGTTGAAACCATCAAGCGCAGCACGCTGTTGCTGATCTCCGGGCGCCAATCACTGGGGATGGAAACACGACATTTCGTGTCCATCTTGTAGGGGAAGTAGCCCCCCATGCTGTGATTCGTAGTGCTCATTAATACACGCAGTATTCCCTGCGGAGCCCCTTAGTACACTTTAGTGCACCACAGGTCAATAGTTAAAGTGCTTATTTTTTCATGTTTTCCTGCCTATTTACTTATCAATAATATTAAGTTTTCTTAACTATATCCTCTGCCATCCCCTATTTGGAATGATTTGTTCAGTTTATGGATCCCTTGATACTCCTCAAAATTTCGGCTAACTTTCGGGAATTATTTTTTTTCGAGGGCCAATTCTCTAAAAATTTAGGCAAAAAACCGGCAAAATGAAGCAATTTAGGTGAGTTATGCCCCAAACATGGCATGAGCCTTCCTGGACAAGACCTATGCGCATCTTATTCACAATCAGCAGACAAAGAGCGGCTAGCTGCGTCATTTTGGCACTTTTATGCTGTTTATGAAACACATACACACTCCCCCTGACATTGTGAATAACTTGAGAATATCTTTGCTCACTTTGTGTAAAAGTACCTCCAAGCCCTTGAATTCACTGACTCACAGCTATTTGCGGTGTAGAAAAAAGCATGTTAGGTAATTCGGTCAAAACAGGCTATCCACCTTATTTTCCACCCCTGATAGAGAATGCATCCGAATAACTGTTTACCAGTGACTTACGCCTCAATTCAGTGACAAAAAAGACAGCGAAAGCGATCGAGCGGCCCAGTTTGTGGCCTTATTCACAATGATCTCTACCTGCTTGGATTAGAACAAATTACGCCTGGCACTGTTGATGACAGGGCAAAACTACTCCATCCGGCTCTCCACCAGCCTGAATTTCCGGTGGTAGTAGCCTCCGTTGTGCTCTTTGCAGCAACGATAACAGCCGGCATAGCGTTTCATTTTCCTGACCCGCTCGATACTTTCCTGACAGACCGGGCATGTATAGCGCCATTTTTTTGCCATCTCCCTGCTAGGAAGCGGCAGGCTGTGGGTAACACTTTCATGGGGAATACCAAGCTCACGGCAGGCTTGGCGCCACTCAGCACCGTGTGCCTTGATTCTTCTGCGCCCCGCTCTCGCGTAAGCGAGCAAGTGGGCCAACTCATGCAACATGGTGCTGCGCACTTCATCTGGCGCAAAATCAAGAAGCCTGGGGTTAAGCTCGATTCTCCCCTCAGGCCAAAAAGCGCGCCCAGCCGTGCTGCGCATTCTTTGGTTCCAGCAAACACTGAGATGATCTTCCAGCTTTCCGGGACACAAACTGCGGACGAGCTCAACACACTCCATCGTCAAGTCACGATCCCTGCCACTCTTCTTGGGCTTTGTGGATTCGTGCGCCGGCTTTTCATTGGCTTGAGCTGGCGGAAAGCAAAACTCCAACTGTCCCGACGGCTTCATCATAAGTAACTTTAAACAATATGGCTTATGCTACCAGAAAAATGGGGATGGGCGCTATAAGGGCTGCATCTGCGAGTACTCTGAGCGCGTTCATCGAAAAACGCTCACGGTAATGATTGATCCCCTGAAGTAGGGCTGCAGAAACCATGACCGCATAAAAAAACGGCTTGGAATATTGGTCAGCAAACATGGCTGCAAAGACAAAAGATCCACCCGCCAGTATCAGCAAGCCCAGAGTCAAGCTCTGCTCATGTTGCTGTGCCACCTCTTCATCTTTTGCGCGAGCAGCCCTCTCCCAGAGATCAATTGAGGTGATGTTGAGCATGCACAAGAGTCCGAAGACCCAGATTTCACGACTCTCATAAAAGATAACCATCAGAGTGCTGAGCACCATCCTCAGAGAATTCCATACCGCATCAAGAAAGCCTGTGTGGCTGTATGCGTAGATCACATCTTCCAAGTCAGTAACCAGTAAGGAGGCGTTGGCAGCATTAACTGGAATACCAACACCCATGGCAAAAATCATCCCTGCGAAAAAATTTTTCACGTAGGGCACATTCGCCGTCCTGCACGATGCAAGCAGGAAATAGAATCCACACATCATAGCTGTCACCAAGCCCGCAGAAAACATGGAGCGGGACAATACAAAGAGTGCCTGATAGAGGCAAAAGCATGCGACCACCAGGACCGCTAGCAACAATGGCCAGCGCCAGCGCCAGTGGAAAACATGGCGTGGGGAGTGATCACGCTCGGCTGGCCTCAGCCAGCTGTCAATGAGACGGTCCAAAACATACACACACCAAATCGCCCCGGGCAGCACCAGCCATACGGTCGATTGCATGTAATCGACCCTCAGTGCCCGCACCAGCATCCACATCCAGACCACACCCACAATCGGAGCATCCAAGCTCAACAAATTGGGCAGCAGCCATACTGGATTGCGGCGATTTTTCATGAGGTCATCCCCCTAGTGCAGGCTCGCTCCATGTAAAGTGAGTTTACACACCCATGAGAACCACCATCCTGGCAACCGGTTCTCAGTGGTCGTCGCTCTTTTCTGAGGAGTGATCGCCTCCTCCATGAGCATCATCTTTTTTTTCTGTCTTGGGAAAGAGGTTTTTTGTCCCGTCTTTGGCGCCTTCTGAGCTGTCGTCCCAGCTGTGACGCTCACAGGAAACAAAAGAAAATACACCGGCGGTGACAAGTATACTGAAAATGAAATGTTTCATGACACCGAGGTGCATACCCTATCCAAGAGGGAAAGCAAGGCGACATTAGTGGGTATTTTTCTTTCTTGTTACTTGCAACCCAGATCTACATGGCACAAGTTACGATCAGACGCTAGCACACATCCAAAAAACAGAACTCAAAATCATGTCCACATCAACGTTCACATCCGCAATCATCGCCAACATCACAAACGGCCCCATCGGGGTTGTCCTGCTCGCCGTAGCAGTCGTAGTATGCTTGGTATTCTTTACCATTCTGATCAAATTCTTCGGCATCTGGTTGCAGGCACGCACGGCAGGAGCTCCTGTGAGCTTGCTCAACCTCGTATTCATGCGCTTTCGTAAAGTACCGCCGGCCCTGATCGTCAACAGCCGTATTACCGCGGTCAAAGCGGGCTTACCTTTCACTACGGATCTGCTTGAAGCCCACTACCTTTCCGGTGGTGACATTACCCATGTGGTTCTTGCCATGATCGCCGCTGACAAAGCCGGCATCTCACTCTCTTATGACCGTGCTTGTGCAATTGACCTTGCCACCAAGGATACTGGAAAAACGGTTCTCGAAGCGGTAAGAACATCGATTAACCCCAAGGTTATCGACTGCCCGAACCCCTCAACCGGTGTGTCAAAAATCACCGCTGTGGCCAAGGATGGCATCGCGGTTAATGCCCGGGCCAGAGTCACAGTGCGCACCAATCTTGAGCGCTTTGTCGGTGGTGCCACTGAGGAGACTATCATCGCCCGCGTTGGTGAGGGCATTGTGACCTCGGTGGGCTCTGCCTCATCCTACAAGGACGTGCTGGAAAACCCGGACAGGATCTCACAGCTGGTTTTGCAAAAAGGAGTGGATGCCTCCACCGCATTTGAGATTCTCTCCATTGACATCGCCGATGTCGATGTGGCCGACAACATCGGCGCCCGCCTTCAGGCGGAGCAGGCCGAAGCTGACAAACAAGTGGCACAGGCCAAGGCTGAGATGCGCCGTGCTGCTGCTGTCGCGGTAGAGCAGGAAATGAGTGCCAAAACTCAGGAGATGCGCGCTAAGGTTGTCGAAGCCGAATCTGAAATCCCACTTGCCATGGCTGAAGCATTCCGCAGTGGTAATCTCGGCATCATGGATTTTGTGAAGTACCAAAACGTAAGCGCAGATACCAAGATGCGTGATTCGATTGCAGGCAATGACCAGGAATCTCACGAATAACACCCCGCTGAGACGGCCAAACCATCAATCATCAAAACTCAATTCTTCATTCCATGCCCGAAATCAACGGCCACGTCATCCTGCTGATTATATTTGTCGTGATCAGTGCGGTCAAATGGCTGATCGAAAAAATCAAAACCAGTGACGAAACCTGGGAGGGAGAGGAACCACCGGGTGCGATCGAAAATATCTATGAGCAATACCGGGAAGAAATCCGCAATCGCCAAACCAAGCTGAAACAAAAGAAGAGAGCCCAACAAATGCAGCGGGCTGAAA
>JBDQHQ010000101.1:0-7340 GCA_040264795.1 Akkermansiaceae bacterium
AGGTTTGACCCCGAGTATGAGAAAATCTCACGCCGCTTCCTCGAGAACCCGGATCAATTTGCCGACGCCTTTGCCCGCGCATGGTTCAAGCTCACCCACCGTGATATGGGTCCACGCGATCTCTATCTTGGGCCAGAGGTCCCCGCTGAGGAACTCATCTGGCAAGATCCCCTTCCCGCCGCTGAGGGCGCCCTCATCGACAGTGATGACATCGCCAAGCTCAAGGAAAAGATCCTTGCCTCCGGCCTGTCTGTCTCCCGCCTGGTCTCAACCGCCTGGGCGTCTGCGTCCACCTTCCGTGGCTCTGACAAACGAGGTGGAGCCAACGGCGCCCGTATTCGTCTGGCTCCCCAGAAAGACTGGGAGGTCAATCAACCGGAGCAACTCGCTGCAACCCTGACTGCCTTGGAAGCTATTCAAAGCGAATTCAACGCATCCGCAGACGGAGGCAAGCAAGTTTCCCTCGCTGATCTCATCGTGCTTGGCGGTTGCGCCGCTGTGGAACAAGCTGCCAAGAAGGCAGGTCATACGGTCAATGTCCCCTTCACACCGGGACGAGTCGATGCAACTCAAGAGCAAACTGACGTCGAGTCCTTCGAGGCACTTGAGCCACCTGCAGATGCTTTCCGCAACTACCTCAAGACCAGCTACACCGTACCGGCAGAAACCCTGCTCATTGACAAGGCTCAGCTTCTCACCCTCACAGCCCCTGAAATGACCGTCCTTCTCGGCGGTATGCGTGTGCTGGGCACCAATGTAGATGGCTCTCCTACGGGAGTATTCACTAATCGCCCTGAGACCCTGAGCAATGACTTCTTTGTTAACCTGCTCGATATGTCCACCGAGTGGAAAGCAGCCTCACCATGCAAGAACTTCTTCCAAGGCCACGATCGTAAAACTGGTGCCGTCAAATGGGCAGCTACCAGGACGGATCTTATCTTTGGATCAGATTCCCAACTGCGTGCTCTGGCCGAGGTTTACGGCTGTTCTGATTCAGGAGAGAAATTCGTCCACGACTTTGTCGCAGCTTGGAACAAAGTCATGAATTTAGATAGATTCTAAGATTCAGACCCCCGCACCACTCCCCCCCGGAAAAATTCAACCCATGCCATGCACCTTCACTGGTGCATGGCACTTTTTTTACACTCCTGGGAAATACCCTTGGATGACTATAAACGGCGTGCTATCAATGGCTTGTCATGACCGCATCGGAAATACCATCTAAAGAGCGCACATGGGCCATGTTTGCGCATTTTTCTTCCTTTCTCGGCTGGATAGGAATCCCTCTGGCAAACTTGATCGCGCCACTCGTGATATGGCAGATCAAAAAAGAGGATATGCCCTTTGCTTCATCACAAGCCAAGGAGTGCCTGAACTTTCAAATATCGATGACGATCTACTTCATTATATCCCTCGTGCTTTGCTTGGCATTTATCGGTTGGGTGATGATCGTCGCCCTCTATATTATCGTAGTTATCTTTACGATCATAGCAGGCGTCAAAGCCAATGACGGCATAGCATACCGCTACCCAATAACCATCAGGTTCATCTCGTAAGCCCCGTGGGCTGACAGAGCTCCTTATTCCTCCAGGAGAAATTCCTCCTGCAGCACCTCAACCTGCTCCTTGACGAGTTGGGTGGTGTCATCATCGTTCCACTGATTCTTGGAAAGGTCATACCACCTTGTCTCAATATACTGCTCACCCACATCCTCGACCCGAAACTTGGCTACCACCTTGCCGTTCTCTCTTTTGACATAGACCTTACCAAGGTTAAAGCCATAGGGACCTTTAACAACTTGAGCATCATCCCTCTCTTCCGCTGATGCGTCGGACTGCTCATTATCCTCCGATACATCTCCCTCAGCCTGTGTATCCTTAGCATCACTCGACTGAGCTTCATCGGATTGATCAACGGAAGCCTCAGGCTCGGCAACAACTATTCCCTCCTCATCTGAGGCAGGCTCTACAGCTTCACTCTCGGCAGCCTGTGTAGAATCCTGCACTGACTGTTCCACAGAAGCTTCTACTTGTTCTTGTGCAGACTGACTACCGGCCTCCACCTCTGGCTGCTGTACTTTTTGTTTACAAGACAGCAGAAGAACGCAGAACAGGCACATAAGGGGGATATATTTCATACCTGTAAGCTTTCAGAATTAGTCGAAACCTTCAAGAAAGGTTTTTCATAGAGCCCGCATATTCACATGCAGGCTAGCCATAAGCCTAGTGGCTCCGAGTCACAAGACACCCTGCCATAAGGTCATGCAGCGTCTGCTTCCTCGGTGACCAAAGCATCATCAAATAACCTACCAACAAAATCAGCCCTGAGAGAATCTTGCCAAAATGCCTGCCGGTAGCTCTGGCAAAGCTGATCCGGTCACCATTCAAGTCCGTTACCCTGATCCCCATTGCCATCTTCCCAACGGTTGCTTGCCTGATGGAGCTCTCCATGAGTCCATAGTAAAGCCAGCCAATGAGAAGACCCAATACATCAGCGGCGAGTCGATCCTCTGAAACACCCTCTGCCCCGCTCTCCACCAGAATAGGGCCGAGCAGCAACCCGAGAATGCTACCGATGCCAAACAAAACCAGAGAGTCGATAAGAAAAGCAAGCAGCCTTCTACCAAAACTTGCGTAGCCTGGGAAGCCATCGCGTGCAAACCCCCTGACATCCATCTGAATATCCACCGAGAGAGCTGAAGCGCCGTTACCAGGATCGGCAGGAGTTCTCAGCTCAGGCACTTGTGAGATCGCCTCCCATTCGTTCATCCCCTCGTGCCAGACGAGATCTCCCGGCAAAAGATCACAGGAATCAATCAAGACCCTGATCTCTTCGTCTGATACCGGACCCTGTTGCACTCCTTGGAGGATATAATACCATTTCATAAGTAATTTCAGATATGACTACTGCCACGCCGTTTTATCCAGACGAGGCCGACTACACCACCACATTGTCAAAAAATGTCGGCACTTTCGTCTCTGCTGCTTGCTTAAGCCTTTTTACATGGAATATTCCTCCATTCCTATTACTCTCAACACGTGAAGTCTTCACCAAACTCTCATCAGGCATGCGTAAATTCTCCATCATCTTCACCATCTTTATCGTCGCCATGATCACACACCACACCATCGGCAAGGAAGCCCTCGTCACCGAGGACGGCAAAGTCTCAGCTCAAACCCTGCCACTGGATAAAGAAAGTTCAAAAGTAAGCTATGAGACGGCCACCTTTGGCATCGGATGATTCTGGGGCCCTGACTCCGAGTTCGGAAGTCTCAAAGGCGTGCTTCGCACACGGGTTGGCTACGCAGGTGGCACCAAGGAAAAACCCAGCTATTACTCCATGGGGGATCACACCGAGGCCATTTCCATTGATTATGATCCAAAGCTCATTTCCTACGATGATCTGCTGGGGTATTTTTGGCGCAGCCACCGATGCGAGCGCAACAACAGCTCTCGCCAGTATATGAATGCCGTCTTTTACCAGAATGACCAACAACACAAAGCCGCTACGGCCTCACTTGAAGAACAAGCCAAACGCCTTGGCATTAAAACCACTGAGGTCAAAACCCATATCTTACCAGTAGCCCAGTTCACCTACGCGGAAAACTACCACCAGAAATACTACCTCACCCGTCATTCCGATATACGGGATTTCCTCAGTGAGAACTATCCCAATGCCAAGTCACTCGCGGATTCAACCGTTGCCACCCGTCTCAACGCCTATCTGGGCACTGGCATGGGTAAAGACTGGGAGAAATTCCTCAAAGAGCTGCCCAGCTACGCCCTCCCTGAGAACTTGGAAAACAGACTTGAGCAATTGGCCCGCCGGCAACTAGCCAATAAGCGTTAGCAGGATCCTGCCTCGCCACCTCCCTTGCTCAGCCCCCTTCAACGAACCGATCTCATGATCATCCCCACCAGCGAACAACGCCTCGCTGCCAGACAACAACCGGACTCCCCGGTAGTCATGAAACAAGACTGGAGCCACCTGCTCTTTCTGCACTGGGAAATAGACCCTGACGTCGTTCAAGCCACACTTCCACCAGGGCTCCAAGTCGATACCCATGATGGCAAAGCCTATATGGGGGTAGTGCCCTTCCACATGGATAATGTGCGCCCCAGTTACTGCCCGGCAGTCCCCGGAATTTCATGGTTCCTTGAGCTCAACCTCCGCACCTACGTGCATGATGAGAATGGAGTTCCCGGAGTATGGTTCTACTGCTTGGATTGCAATCAATGGCTCGCAGTGAAGCTTGCCCGCGGCCTTTTCCATCTCCCCTATCAACATGCCTCGATGGAGTCCTATCAGCATGCGGGAGTGCTCAACTACATCTCCAGGCGCAAAGGCTGCGAGCAGTCCCAAATCTTCAAATACCCAGCTGAGCTGAGTCACTCAGAGGCAGCGGAAATTGGCAGCCTCGAGTTCTTCCTGCTAGAGCGCTACCGTCTTTTTAGCCTTGGCAAAAACGGCTCCATCTACAGCGGACTCGTCCACCACAAACCCTACCAATTTCAGAAAGTCGACATCACCGACTACTCCACCAGACTCTTCTCCCTCTGCGGCTTTGAAGAGCCAAGCACCCCTCCCGTGTCATCCCTCATTGCAGAGACAGCCCACGTCAACATCCACCCCCTTAAGAAAAACTAGCTGTGCCTGCCTCGCTTATCCCCGCCTACCACGGCTCCCTGATTGCCGACGCACTCTCCATGCCGGTTCACTGGTATTACGACCGTCAGGCACTTGATCGGGACTACCCTGATCTAAGCGATTTCTGCACTCCACTCGGCCACCACCCGGACAGCATTCTTTGGAGATCCCGTTATACGGCTCTCAATGAAAAAGGTGACATCCTCCATGATCAGGCCCGGTTCTGGGGGCAGCCCAATATCCACTACCACCAGAACCTCAAAGCCGGGGAAAATACCGTAAATTTCAAACTCGCCAGACTTCTCTACCAACAAGTCACCGAGGCCGGCCATTACTCTGAGCAAGCATGGCTTGATCTCTACATCGAGAAAATGCTCACCCCCGGCTGGCACCGTGACACCTACCTGGAGGAATACCACCGCGGCTTCTTCAACCGCTATGCACAAGGCAAGGAGCCAAGAAAATGCGGCATCAAGGACGAGCACATCGGCGGCCTTGCTACCGTGCCCGCACTGGTAGCTGCTCTTACCAGCGAGGGGCAAGACCGCTGCCTGGGCAGAGAAGAAATCAGACAAATCATCAAAAGCCACGTCACCCTCACCCACCGCCACAGTAATGTCCTGCGTGCCGCTGATTGCCTCACTCGCCTGCTTGTCGATCTCTCCGAGGACATCCCGCTCCGCGAGGCCGTGATGCATTCCGCAGGTGATTGGTTCTCGACCAAGAGAGCCACCGCGTGGACTCGCCAAGATGACCGCGTCATTATCGGCAGTAAGCTCAGCCCGGCTTGTTACATTGATCACGCATTCCCCGCCGCACTCTATCTCGCCTGGAAGTATCACGATGACTTCGATACCGCCATCATAGCCAACGCCAAAGTAGGTGGAGACAACTGCCACCGTGGCGCTGTCGTCGGCAGCCTTGTCGCCCTGAGCGATCCAAGCGCAACAGCAAATCGCCTAGCATCAATTTACCACTTTTAACCCGGCCGGAAAAACGATAGCCTACAGCCTGATGTCAGAACATTACACGCCTGCGCCACTAGACCTCGATGACGCCCCCCTACCGGAGTGCATTGGTCCCGCAATCGAAACACTAGGCAGGCACCTTCACAATGTCTGGGCTCAGGAACGCTTGAATGACGGCTGGAGCTTTGGTCCAGAGAGAAACGACAAACTCAAACAGCACCCTTCCCTGATCCCCTATGATGAGCTTCCTGAAAGAGAGCGTGATTATGACCGGATCATGGCAATCCAAACCTTAAAATACATCATCAAATCCGGCTACCAGCTCATTCCGCCGGACCAATTGCTCGACAAACCCAATCAACCGGAACTCGACGCCATTGAGGCACAGCTAAGTTCCGGCTCTGCGATTCCCTCCTGGGAGCTGCGATCCATCTGGAACAAGCGGGTCGAATACATATGGGCATTCCGGCCTCGAATCTATGAGACCCTCGGGAAAATGCTTCTCAAGCGAGGCTTCGCCCTCTGGGCCATTGAGGTATTCGTAGAGGGACTCAAGGCAGCACCGGAATCCGTAGGCCTGAGACAACAATACGCCCTCGGGCTGATGAGAACCGGCAGACCACAGCAAGCCCGCAAAATTCTCAATACGCTCATTAAAGAGAGTCAGACTTATCAAACAGGGGAAACACTCGGCTTGTTAGCAAGTAGTTACAAAATCAGCTGGTCCAATGCCCACGATGAAGCAGAGAGAAAAGAATCACTACAGCATTGCTACAACATCTATCAACAGGCTTTCGAGCAAACCGGAGAATACTATCCCGGAATCAATGCCGCAACCATGGCTGTAACCAGTGGAGATTTCGATACCGGAAAAGAAATCGCCTCAAGAGTCCAGCAAATCTGTCTTGATGCCCTTGAAAAAGGCGATTCCTCCTATTGGAATCTTGCCACCTTGGGAGAGGCCACCCTTATTCTTGGTAAGCCTGAGGAGGCCAACCGGTATTATGCTCAGGCCGTCGAGCTCGCTCAGGACAATATCGACTCGATTTCATCCACTCGACGTCAGGCAGTCATGCTCACCGAGCAACTCGAACTCGACGGCGCTGCGATACTTGAAACCTTGGTTGTGCCGCCAGTGGCCGTTTTTGCCGGCATGCCCTGCTGGAAAAACGATCAGATTTATTTGCCCACCATTGAGGAGGAAACGCATCTAAGGGAACAACTCAGAGCTGAAATTCGCCGCAGTGGCTGTAAAATCGGTTACGCAACCGGATTGGGAGTGGGAGACCTCCTCTTCCTGGAGACACTCATTGAGGAAAACGGCACTGCTCGCCTCATACTCCCTGCCCAAGCCGACGACCTGATCAACTTTGCCCATAAGTTCGTTGATAATGGCAAGATCTGGGCTGAGCGACTCAGCCGCATCCTTGCTCAAGCCTCTTCCGTAACTGTTGTCTCACGGGATCTGGGTGCTGACCCGGAGGCTTTCAGATACTGCAACCAAATCATGATTGGTGCAGCACGCCTGAGCAGCCAATCCATGGGAACTACCATAGAGCTCATTGAACTCACATCAGCGGAGCAATCAGTCACTGACAGCTTCGACCATGACGGTATTTTCTCCCATATTACCCGTTTGCCATCAGAAAAGCTGGACTGGGGAAACCCTATCCCGACTGCCAGCACAGACCTCAAGGCGGAAGTGAAAGGCATACTCTTTGCCG
>JBDQHQ010000102.1:0-7300 GCA_040264795.1 Akkermansiaceae bacterium
TCAAATCCCTGTAGAGGAGCAAATTGCCCGTGAGTATGAGTGGGTGCTCAATCAATGAACGAGCAGATATACTGACAAATCCCCTCACCCACTTCGATGGTAAAACCTGAATTGGCTGGCACATCAAAATGCTCACCGGCTGTAAAACTATCACTACCTTCAAGCCCGTCGAGATTTACCAGACATGAGCCATCAATGATCTCCATGCGCTCGGCGGACTGGGTGCCAAAGTGATAGCTCCCGGGAAAAATAAGCCCGAACGTCTTGCTTGACCCGTCTTCAAGGACGATCCCGTGAGAGACAACCTTACCGTCAAAGTAAATATTTGCCTTCGCTTCAGCTGTTACATTAGTGAATTTCATAAATAGAAAAAAATCCAGTTCACGCGCACTAGCAAGATAATATTCTGTCACCCGTGATAGCAGACTAAAAATTATCATTTTCCGCCTAAAATTCAGGCTTTAGTATTGCTACTGAAGCGATCTCCCACTAAGTTCCCGCCCCCGTTTAGATTCAACGGAGCACCAACATAATTTACATTTTCTGCAATGATTGAAAACATGCGCAAATACACCGGTCTGATGGCCGTAGTTTTCATCCTGCTTGCAGCAGGATTTCTGTTCACCATGAACGACATATCGAGCACCGGTGGCGGTGGCGGAATGGGCTCCGGCCCGACCATGCTTGAAGCCAATGGCCGCATCCTCGATCGTCAGGAATACCGCCGCATGGGTGAAAGCACACTTCGCTTAGCCTCAGAGGCCGGGCTGCATGGCTATGTCAACTTTCTGATGGTGCCGGACAGTGCACAACTCCAGCAGGCGATGCAGTTGCTGCGCTTTGGCTATCCCAACTATTACGTCACCATGGGTCGTAACTTGAAAGCCGATGACATCAACCGCTTCGTCAGTAACAGAATTATCATCCAACAGGCGATCAAAGACATGGGGGTGCACGCCAGTGACGAGGAGATCAACAATGCCATCATGTCATCCACAAGTTTTGCAAGCGAAGGGAAATTTGATTCTACCAAATATGCAGGTTTCATCGACAAGCGTCTGGGTAGTCTTGGCATGACCGAAAAAGACCTCCGCAGCATCGTTCACGAGAGCCTTTGCCTGGAGAAAATCATCCAGATCGTTGGTGGTGGTTTGACTCCACCTCGCAACGCGGCAGAGGACCTCATTGCCTCACAGATGCAGTCAGTTGTGCTATCCAGAGTAACCCTCAAGCGCGATGATTTCGTGAAAAAAGAAAACCCCACCGAAGAGGAAATCAAAGCTTACTGGGAAACTCACAAAGATGCATACAAAACACAAGAACAGCGCCGCATCAACTACATCCTTTTGAATCTACCACCCAAAACCCAAATTAAATCCTCACCTGCCCCTCCCCTTGCAGAGGACGCCACTGATGAGCAGAAAAAAGCCCATGCAGAGGTGGAACAAGCTCGACTTGCAGCAGAGACCCAACTCAAGGCAGAAATGGAAGAGAAAAGAGCCAAACAGGCATTGTCTATCCAGAGAGAAATCGATCAAATTGCCCAGGAGATATACGACAGTGAGGAACAGAAGCTTCCGCTGGACTTCGAGTCCATTCTCACCAAACGTAACCATAAGGCGCAAAAATCCGGTCTCTTTGCACGCACGAGTGTCCCCAAAGAGCTAGCTTCTCTGAAGTTGCGAGGAAATTATAACCAAGGCAAAACCATCGCGGATTTCATCTTCGGTCACAGCACTGTCTCCAAAGATCCTTACGACCTCGTCTCTGACGCCCTGCCTGTTGGGGAGCATGGCTGGATCATCTTTACTCTGGAGGAAGTCGTGGAACCGACCCTGCTCGATTATGAGGCAGCCAAACCCAGAGCTCGCACTCAGCTTGTTTCAGAAAACGCCGCAGAGAAGCTTAAACAAGCAGCCAAAGAAGCACGTGAGTCCATCGTTGAGCAAATGGCATCGGGCAAAAACTTTGATCAAGCCGTGGAGGAAAAAGGCCTTAAAGCAGAACAGATCGGGCCCTTTGGACTCAGCAACCGAGACTTCCAAAGCAAGGAGCCAAGTTTCCGCTTACTGCACCAGAAAGCAAGTGGGCTCAACGCTGGCGAAGTATCCGAAACCATCGATGAAAACAATCGATCCCTCTTCTTCCAACTTATTAGCCGTGAAATAGAGGACACGGAGGAAAACAAGCAAAGGATGCAAGCAGCCATCGACAATGGTGCCAATCAAATCATGATGGTCGCTTTTCTCAACTGGCTCCACCAGCAATACGATGATGCTGATGTCAAAGGCTTGGCCGTTGAGGAACAGTAAGCCACTGACAAAATCCACCTACCAACAGTTACCGTCGTGTTCTACCTGACCACTGCCATTGATTACACCAATGGCGCCCCGCACATCGGCCATGCCTATGAGAAGGTTCTGGCTGATGTCATTGCTCGCTATCAACGTCTGTGTGGCGAGGACGTGTATTTCCTGACAGGGGTCGATCAACACGGTCAAAAGGTTCAGCAAACCGCAGAAAAAGACGGGGTAAACCCGGCAACTTACGTCAAACGCATCACCAAGGGCTTTGTGAACGCGTGGGACAAGCTAGGATTGGATTATGACGGTTGGGCGGAAACCACCCATCCTGAGCACAAATCATGCGTTCAGGGCATTCTTCAGAAACTCTACGATGAAGGACAGATCTACAAAAAGCGCTACACCGGTTATTACTCCATTCGTCAGGAGCAATTCCTGACCGACAAGGAGCGCAATGAGAATGGAGAATTCGGAGAGGAATGGGGCGAAGTTGAAGAGCGCGATGAAGAAAATTACTACTTCAAACTCAGCGAACATGTTCCCTGGCTCAAGGATCTGGTTGAGTCCCGTGAGGATCTGATTATTCCTCAATTTCGCAAAGCTGATGTTCTCAATGCCATTGAGCGCTCCCTGGATACCGACCTCTGCATCTCCCGCCCGAAGGAGCGCCTGCGCTGGGGTATCGAGCTTCCTTTTGACTCCGACTTCGTCACCTTTGTTTGGTTTGATGCCCTGATCAACTACGTATCATTTGCTGGTTACAACAAAGCTCCTGAGAGCTCACTGCCGGATTTCGACCAACTATGGCCCGCAAAGATCCACATCATCGGTAAGGATATTCTCGTTCCATCACATTCGATCTACTGGATGTGCATGTTGCACGCCATGGGATTGAACAATGATCAGATGCCTTCCCTACTCTGCCACGGATGGTGGAACATCAAGAAGAAGTCCGGCGATGGAGGCGAAGGCTCGGAAAAAATGTCCAAGTCACTGGGTAATGTGGTTGATCCTGTTGCTCTGGTGGAGGCTTTTGGTCAGGACGCCATACGCTACTACCTTGTGCGTGACATTCACACTGGCCGCGATTCTGATTACGATATCGAACGTCTTGTCATGCTCTTCAATACCGAGCTCGCCAACAATCTCGGCAACCTTTGTAACCGAGCCCTCAACATGACGAAGCGCTATTGTGGTGGCGCGACGATTGCCTCCGAGTATGACGATGAGCACAGTCAACAGCTGCGCGCCTCTTTAGACACCGTGCTTGAGAAATATAAGCAGCATATGGATCGCTACGAGATCTCCTTTGCTCTTGAGGCTTTGATCGATTTCATATCCGGGACGAATGTTTATGCTGAGCAGCAAAAGCCTTGGGAAATAGCCAAGGATGAGAGCAAAACCGAGCAATTACACACTGTGCTCAACCACATGGTCGAAGCGGTCGCTCTTGCAAGTGTCCTACTCAAGCCGGTCATCCCCCAAGCCTGTGAACGTATCCAGAATCAGCTCAATGCAGAACATCTCGGTAATATCTCACTAGCTGATCTCCGCTGGGGCATCATGCCCATTGGCCAGGAGCTTGCCAAACCCAAGCCGGTCTTTCCTAGAATCCAGCTCGAGGACTGAAGTTAAATGCGGAGATAGTCCAAACAGATCGGACACACTCCTACCTCAAGTGACGCGCCTGCTCGACCCCGTCAATGACCATGTCCACGGTCACTTGTTTTTGACAACGGCTATCAAGCGGGCATTTCTCAAGAAAACAAGGGCTGCATACCACATGATCCCGAACCACGATACTCTGCTTGCCCAGTGGCCTTTTCCACTCTGGTGCATTGGGGCCAAAGATCACTACAGCCGGCAATCCGACATGAGCTGCCATGTGGGCTAGGTCTCCGTCACTGGCAAGCAATACCGTGTGCTTGGCTAATGCATCATAGAGATCATCACCTCGATGGCGATATTGCACACAAAGATCTTGTTCCTTGATCAGAGCCTGAAATTCATCGAGCTCAGAAGCTTTGACGGACCCTGCCACTGGCTCGAATACCGTCCAAGACACATCAGGAAAACGCTCACTGAGAACCTTCATAACCTCAATGATTCGCTCCATGGGCCAATGGTAGGCACGCCCGTATTCTGAGAAAGGCGCGATTGCCACGCAAAGTTTCTCAGGTGCTGAAGGCAGTTGCGGCACTTCAAAGCTGGATTTAACAAAAGCATCTGCACCCAGTTGCGCCACCAAATTGAGATAATATCTGACCCGGTGCTGAATGGGTCCTGACATATCAACCACGGTAATGATATCGGTGAGCCGTTGTTCAAGCTGTTTGGCACCATAGCCCAAACGTTGCGCAACCCCTGCCCCACTGATTGCCTTTGCAGCATTGCACTCCTCCCATAGAATGGCGGAGTCAAATTTCAGATCGGCTTCACCTAGCTTGGAAGCAATCTGCCTGGCTGAAGATCTGCCTTGATACTCTACAATATGATCAACAGCCGCGGCCACCCGCTTCCACATGTCTGACTGGGAAGCCGGGCACAAGATCGAAATGACAGCGTCCGGATGAGAATTCCTTAATGCACGAACTGCGGGCACTGAAAAGCAAGCTTCTCTGAAATCCAAGGGCGAGACCACACACACGCTTGGACCTTTCAATTTCAGGGGGTCATCCTGAATATCCGATTTGCCACCTTCTATTACCAGCATGACCCAAAGTAGCGTCATGGGACCAAATCTGTCAACGAAGCCTTATCCGCGATTTGAAAAATAACGTCATTAATAGGCGATCACAGTTTTTACCGCTTTTCATCATGCCAAATGAGCCTAGTTTATGGGCATGTCCAAGCCAACGCTTCGATTCCTACCAAGCACGCTACTCCTGCTTCTTGCGCTCTCGATACACCTTACTCTTAGCCATCAGTCTCTTGCTGAGTCCAACCCAAGCTTGGACACATCGCTGCCGGACAACATTTACAGTTCCATTGTCCGGATCGAGGTAGCAACTCAGGTCCCCAACTACCGCGAACCATGGAAAGCGGGGCGCTTCAGCGGTGGTATCGGCACCGGCTTTCTGATTGGCCCGAACCGTTTCCTCACCAACGCTCATGTGGTCTCGAATGCACGACGTTTGCTCATCACCATGCATGGATCAGCGCGCAAACATCCCGCAAAGATCCTGCATATCGCTCATGATTGCGATCTCGCCCTTCTTGAGGTGGAGGATTTTAGCCCGTTTGAAGGCTTACACCACTTCCAGATCGGCGGTGTCCCCAAACTCGAAACCCAAGTCCGAGTCATCGGCTATCCCGTGGGAGGCAATCGCATATCGGTGACCAGAGGCGTTGTCTCACGTATTGATTTCAATACCTATAGCCACTCAAGGTCAGACATGCATCTGGTTGTTCAAATTGATGCCGCCATCAAT
Organism: Akkermansiaceae bacterium; assembly: GCA_040264795.1. Taxonomy (GTDB): domain Bacteria; phylum Verrucomicrobiota; class Verrucomicrobiia; order Verrucomicrobiales; family Akkermansiaceae; genus Oceaniferula. The sequence continues at coordinate 5,735 of JBDQHQ010000102.1, forward strand.
CCCGGTAACTCAGGTGGCCCCGTGCTGCAAAACGGCAAGGTGGTGGGAGTTGCTTTTCAGGGGCTTCGCTCAGCTGACAACACAGGATACATGATCCCCACCCCCGTGATACGGCGCTTCCTCACAGACATTGAAGATGGTCGCTACGACAAATACGTGGATCTTGGCATTGTTGACTTCCCCATGTTTAACCCCGCTATGCAGAAAAAATTCGGACTCAGTCCGACATCCCCGGGGGTATTGGTATCCATGGTGACTCCGGATGGACCTTGTGATGGAGTTCTCCAAAAAAACGACATCCTCACTGCCATCAATGACAATGAGGTGGATGCAGCAGGCAACACCCTGATCGATGGAGAAAAAGTCAATATGAATGAAATTGTCGAGCGGAAGTTCTCTGGTGACCAAGTCAAACTCAGCATTATCCGCGACGGCAAAGCCATGGATGTCATTTGCACATTGAAACCCTTTCCACCCAGCCAAATGTATGCGGTCAAGTATGACGTCAAACCACGCTACACCACATTTGCGGGCTTGGTCTTCCAACCCTTGGATCGTAATCTCTACTCAGCACATAATCTCTCCAACACACGTGTGCGCCGCCTTTTTAATCATTATCTGGATGAAGCCATTTTCAAAGAGAGGCAAGACATTGTTATTTTGACCCGGGTTCTAAACGACCCGGTCAATACCCACGTAAGCAGGCATGTGGGAACAGCCATTGAGTCAATCAACGACATCAAGATCACATCCTTGCAACATGCTCACGAGCTATTGCATCCGGAAACCATACCTGAGTTTTTCGTCATCAAGTGCGAGGGTATTGAACGGCCGATTGTGATTCCGGGAGACAAGGCGGCATCAGCAAGTCAGCGAACCCAGCAAAACTACGGCGTTGCATCAGCTGCTCACCTAGACCAATAAACACTATTTTGCTTTCCACATGAAATTGACACTCACCGTTTCAAGTCTCGGCATTTCATTGCTGCTTGTCATTACAAGCTGCTGTGAGAATAAATGCCAGACATCAGATGGCCCGACAAATACGGGTCAAGACTCTCAAAAACATCAACCAAAATCACCCGCCGAGGCCTCCATCAAGCAATCGCTTGTTCGCATCAACTCCACGATTCAAAAATGGAGCGCCTCCCAGCCATGGGACAAAACCGCGCCCAGCAAAAGACAGGCCATGGGTGTAGTCATATCGGAAAATTGCGTGCTCACAACTGCTGAAATGGCCGCTGATGCGACTTATATCGAGTTTGAAAATACCGAGGGCACCCGCAGACTACCAGCCAAGGTTCTCGCCATTGATTACGAGGCTAACCTAGCCCTGCTCGAACCGGATAATGGTGACTCGGAGAGCTTCTTCATGGACCTTCAAGCTATTGCCCTGGGAGATCCGGTTAAGATTGGAGAGCGCGTTGATGTCTGGCAGCTTGAAGACAGCGGCATGCCCATCATTACTGATGCGATCATACAAAGTGTGGATATTGTATCCAGCTTTGCTCAGGGACACTTCTTTTTGACCTATGAGGCCAAGGGTTCCATGCAAAGTGCATCCAA
>JBDQHQ010000103.1:0-7300 GCA_040264795.1 Akkermansiaceae bacterium
ATTTTTCCTTCCTCAATATCGTCGCTAGCCTCCTGGCTCAAAGCTTCGTGTATTTTCGGGTCAAATTCACCGCCGACTTGTGCTTCGATTTCCTCAACGTTCTGTGAGCTTAAAAACTCGGAGAGCTGTTTTTGCACCATCTGCATTCCCATATAGAGCATGGAGCCCTCCTCCTGAGCCGCCGCCTGCATGCCCATGTCAAAATTGTCCAGCACGGGAAGTAACTCTTCAAGTAGGCTCTGATTTCCATAGCGGAGTGCATCGAGTTTTTCCCGCGACATCCGTTTGCGAAAATTATCCAATTCGGCAGCGTTTCGAATTGCCTGGTCTTTCCACTTGGCTAGCTCGAGTTCCAGAGCTTGCTGGGGATCAAGTTCTTGTTCCTCATCAGACTCGTTGGATGCTACCCCCTCATCACCCGGGGTGGCTTCACCATGTTCGTCGGACACCTGATCCGCAGATTTATTGGTTGGATCTTCTGCAGTGTGGGTCTCTTCGCTGTCTTGCGTAGGTTCTTGCATGGGCAAACTCATAGCCAGAGTAAGGACTTCGTCAACCATTTCGTATGCCACATCTGCAGGAAAGAAGGGGTTGACTGGCATAGCTTCAGGGTGCAAGTAGCCGGTGTCATGCGTAGCTGGCTGGAGAAATGTCTTTGTATCGTCGCCATTTTAGGTGTGCTTGACGGTCCACTGATGCTGGCCCAAGGCTGGGCGTGGATGAACATGCTACTCGATCGGGCTCCTGAAATGGGCGTTTCTGGGGCTCTGGAGAGCACCTTCAGCGGGGAAAAACCATGTTCAAGGTGCTGCGCTATTGAAAAGCAGCGGCAAGAAAACGAGGAAAAGGCTCCGGTCCCAGAGCTCAGGGTGGTGGCCAAGGATGTGCCAGCGACCTGGTCTTACCAGCGATTGCCCATTCCGATTACAGGCGCCCATGTTGCTGTGCCCATCAGCCGTAATCTGGCACCAGAACAGCGTAGCGAGCCACCGTCTCTGCCGCCACCGCGGCTTGGTTAATCGATGATTGCACAACTTGCATACTCTCATGTGTGCACGCTTTTTTGCCTCAGCTCATTTTTTTAGAGCTGATATTCATGTCGGCTTGACCCCATGCAATGGATGGGGTGGCCGCATTTACCAGCAACCCTATTTTTTAACCCATATCTCTATGAAAAATTCTTTATTATCCTTTGCCGTTACAACAACGGTTTTTGTCGGTGCTCTTATCAACGATGTTGATGCGGGCGTGTCGAATCCAGTCCTTAATCCAAAGTGTGATCGCCTGGATTGCTCTGTATCAGGTTGCAAGTGCGCAACTGGTTGCGGATGTGCCCCGGATCAGCACGATTACTTCATGCATGCTCCCATCGGCGTGATGGGCGATCACATTCACCGCAAGGGAGGTGTGATGGCTTCTTATCGCTACATGTATATGAATATGGAGCGTAACTATGATGGTGACTCAACGATCTCTGACGCAGATGCCCGTGTTGGCTACATGGGAAATGCCGCTGAAATGAGTATGGAGATGCATATGCTCGGTGTAATGTATGCACCCAGTGATCGTCTTACCTTAATGCTCATGTCCCACTACATCGAGAGCAGCATGCTTAATGTTAATATGATGGGGCAGGAGACAGATATGCGCTCCTCAGGCTGGGGCGATGTCACTCTTTCTGCTTATTACGGCCTTTACAAGAAGCCCAAGGGCAGTGCGCACGTGGGTCTGGGTCTTTCTGCTCCCACAGGTTCGATTGATGAGCGTATGAGCAGCGGCATGCGAATGGGTTATCCCATGCAGCTCGGCTCGGGAACTTGGGATTTGAAGCCGTCATTTACAGTTCTCAGGGAGCAGGGCGATCTTTCCTATGGTGGTCAGGTTTCTGCGGTGATTCACCTCGGTGAGAATGATAACGGCTACACTCTCGGTGACAGCCTTAAGCTCACAGCTTGGGTAAGCCGCAGACTCACGGATAGATCTTCAGTGTCGCTGCGTCTGACCGGTAGTACTTGGGGTAATGTCGATGGCAGTGATGATGAAATGCCCGTTATTCCGATGGGGCCATTGGCAGGTCAACCCATGGCTGGGGCCGTGGATCCGGATGCGCGCGGCGGCTCTCGTGTCGATCTCTCAGCCGGGCTTAACTTATGGAGCTCTGAGCTAGGTGCGCGTTTCGCCGTGGAAGTGGGTGCTCCGGTCTATCAAAATCTCGATGGACCCCAGCTGGGTACCGAGTGGTTCATGACCACAGGTCTTCAGTTTGCATGGTAAAAGGGCTTAACTAGTGAGCTTGCATGTGGCTGTGCCTAACGTGGTGCAGCCACTTTTTTAATCTCTCGATCGTGAGCGATTGGCTACGACTCAAGCACCTTTGTGCTTTTTGCTCTCCTTGAAACTGCATCCACACCGGCCACCACCGCAGTCTTTGTCTTTTCCAAGAAGCCATATCCTGACACCTCGCCTCACAAAAATGAACACGGTAATTCCAATAATTACCATGACCACGTAGCTTTGCCAATTTGACCAATCCATGTCTTCGAGATAATCTAAACTATATGGCAAGGAAAGATAGGGGCAATCAGACAAACAGGCTGCCTACTTGATAAACCACAAAGGCTGCCAACCAGGCAACGGCGCTCATTCCAGCCAGTTGCCCTATCGCCCATTTCCAAGATCCCGTTTCACGCCTCACCACTACTGTTGTTGGCAAGCACTGCAATGCATACACGAAGAAGACCAAGAGGCTGATGGTCGTGAGTGGTGTGTATATTTTTCGTCCGTCAGGCCAAGTAGCGCTGCTTAACTTTGACCTTAGGTTGGCTAGAAACTCGCCCTCGTCTTCGGCCTCTTCCACAGAGTATGAGATAGCAAGATTAGCATTAAAGACCTCGCGTGCTGCAAAGGCGGCCACGAGTGCGGTTCCCGTGCGCCAGTCATAGCCAAGTGGTTTGACCACAGGCTCAATCGCGTGTCCCATGCGTCCCATGTAGCTCTGCTCAAGAGCAAGAGCCGGGTCATTGGCTGCAGGAGTTCCTTCTTTTGGTTTGGGATATGTTTCCAGAGCCCAGAGTAAAATGCAAAGGCCGAGGATTACCGTGCCAGCTTTGCGCAAGAAGGACCACGCACGTTCTGCAAGATGCCTGCAGGTGTAAGACATGTCCGGCATGCTATATTCCGGCAATTCCAGTAGGAAATGTGAGGCATCCTCATTGCCCTTTACCCTTGGGGCGAGTAACCACGCAGCAAAGAGTGCACTTGCAGTCCCTAGCAAGTAAATCAAGGCAAGCACACCCGCTTGCACCAGTGCCCCATAGCCGGCAAGCAGCATGCCAATTAACAGAGAATAAACAGGTAGTCTGGCCGTGCAGCTCATCCAGGGAGCGATGAGTATGGTTAACAGGCGCTGCTTGGCACTATCCATACTACGGGTCGACATGATTCCAGGAATCGCGCATGCATATGAGCTCAACAGGGGAAGGAAAGCTCGGCCGCTGAGCCCGACTTTGCACATAAGCCTATCCATCAATAAGGCTGCTCTCGCCATGTAGCCCGAGGTTTCTATCAGGCCGATAAAAAACAAGAGTAACAAAATTTGAGGTAAAAAAATCACGACGCTACCGACGCCACTAATGATGCCGTCGACAATAAGATCTTTAAGATCGCCTTCGGGTAGCATGCCGGATACGGCATCATTGATCAGGCCGATACCCGCATCCACCCAGCCCATTGGGTATTCAGCCAAGCTGAAGATGGTCCAGAAGATTCCAAACATCAGGCATGCAAAAACAATCCAGCCCATGAAAGGGTGCAAGACGACTTGGTCGATTTTGTCACTGAGGGTCAGCCCGGACATCCCTTGCTCCGGGTTTTTACGACGGGCTGTGAGTGAGCAAACAGACTGCACCCACTTCGTGCGTGATTTTGAGATGGCATCCTCAGGATTAATGCCAGCCTCTTTGCAGAGCTTTGCAGAATGCATAACAGCTTCTCTCATGGACTCGCTGATGCCAGACTGCTCAGAGCTTATGTATGTGGGGTCAGCCAGTAAGTGAATACCGTGGGGCTCCGGGTTGTTGTGATCTTGAGCTTTTAGTTTGGCCGTAAGTTCACTGATTGCCGATTCTGTATGCTTGTCAGCCTGCCATTTGCGTCCTGCAGGCATAGGTAATGGACGCCTAATGGCGTGTTTAATGTCTACGACACCTATGGACTTGTTAGCCTGGCATGGTACCACCGGCAGACCTAGTTCCTCGGAGAGTAATTCCACATTGAGTCTGATGCCATTTTTCTGGGCGAGATCAACCTTGTTGAGTGCCACCACTACAGGCAAGCCAAGGTCAATGACTTGAGTAACGAGGTATAAGTGACGCTCCAGATTAGAAGCATCCACCACACATAAAACAGCGGTTGGGAGATCACTGCCTTGCTGATCACCTAACAGAACATCCCTGGTGATTTTCTCATCGGGAGCCTGAGGGATAAGCGAATAGCAGCCGGGTAAATCCAGAAGCTCATACTTGTGACCGTGTGGTGTGCGAAGGGTTCCGGAAACCCGGGATACCGTCACACCCGGGTAGTTGCCTACCTTCTGATTGGCTCCGGTAAGCGAGTTGAAAAGAGTGGTCTTGCCACTATTCGGATTGCCAACCAGCGCGATGGTTTCCATGGTTAGCTGAATGTTGTAGCTACTAGCTCCCGGTTTACACCATCTCCACTAAGACCTGATCGCCCAGCTTTTTGCTGAGTGCAAGGCGCGTGCCACAAACCGAGCAGATCATGTTACGCCCGTCAGAGAGCTTGCAAATTTCCAACTCCTCGCAGAAGCCGATTTCCCTCAGTCTCTGACACTCGCCACCCTCGAGTTGGCGAATACGCAGTTGGCAGCCAGCACTCGCCTTACTGAGGGTCATGGCGCTGTCTGCTTTGAGGTCGCTTGCGATGTCTGCAATCATTCTTGGACACAATGAAGCGCAATTGAGACTCTATTGCAATAAGAAACTTTAAAAGGTGTTTTTTATGCTGCAGAATGCTGCTCAAAGCTTTTAAAATCAATGAAAATGGTCTATTCAGCTTTTCATATTGCAGAAACAGGCTAAAAGCCATGCATATCCACCTTCCATGCCTGATTCCATTAATGCTACCATGGTTTTTAACGAGCAATCCCAGCTCGGGGCATTCCGTTTGCACATGTGGCATCGTTATCGTAACTGGCTCATGCTGAGAACAATACTAAGTGTGGGGCTGATTCTCGCTGGTATACTTATCATGATTAATGAGGGTCTGCACCCGATGAGTATTTTGATGCTCATGGTCGGTATATTCGCATTATTACGCCCACTCGTATGGAAAATGATGCATGGACGCAATTTGCGCCGCCTACCTGGCTATGGGGAGAGTGTGACCTATCACTTTAGCCCGGAGGGGATTCGAATAGATGGGCAAAACCGCCACGGGGAAGTGGCTTGGGAGAGTCTTTTTGAGGCGGTTGTCAAACAGCAGGGCCTCCTTCTCTATCACGCTAAAAAATCCTACACTTGGATACCATCCGAGGCATTTGATGCCCCGGAGGATTACGCTCAAGTCAGTCAGTGGGCAGTTTCGCCATGACGATCAGAACGATTCAGGGTTCGCGAGAGCAGGCTAAACTTATCATAAATCGTCATCTTGTTGTCACTTTGGCGCTTTTTAGAGTGCTACTGTAAAAAATCTGTATAATCTCGCTTATTGTTTACATCTTGATTTTAATTATGCCCAATCAACTTGCTTCCCCCCGGTCTCACTATCTGATGCTGATATTATCAGCATTGTCTGCTACATCCCTGATCACCGGTCCGATTCTTGCGCAAGATGGAGAAGCACTCTACACCACCTACTGCTCGGCGTGCCACGCCCCTGATGGCAAAGGGGCCAACGACGGAGCATTCCCGCCCCTAGCCAACAGCCCATGGCTGAGTGGCGCAGCAGATCGTTCCATCCAGATCGTGCTGCACGGTCTGCAGGGCGAAATTACGGTTCCCACGGACAAGGATCCCAATAAGACCTATAATTTGGTGATGCCACCCCAGGGCGGCACGCTTACCGATCCCCAAATCGTTGCCATCCTCAACTACGTTCGCAACAGCTGGGGGAACAAGAACAAGCCCATTGTTCTCAACGAGGTGGCCAAAAACAGGCGCGCCACCGCAGCCCGCACTTCCATGTGGCAGGCTGACGAGTTGCTCAAAAAATACCCCATCGAGTCAAACACCCCCCCGCCGATTAAAGGCCTGGTCTCGAAGGTCTACCACGGTTCCTGGAAAACACGTCCTGACTTTTCCAAACTCAAACCTGCAGCCACCTACGAGGAGCACAAGGGGCTCATCAGCCTCGCCAATGCTAACAAACCCGAGAACTTCGGCATGGTGTGGGAAGGCGAGCTTCCGGTCTCCAGAGACGGCACTTTCATCTTCACTCTGGATTCCGATGACGGCTCCGCGCTCTATATTGATGGTAAACTGGTCACCGAAGTCAAAGGCCTCGGAGGCATGGGCCGACCGACGGCAGGTAAAGTCAAACTCAGCAAAGGCCTGCGCGATATCCGGGTCGAATACTTTGAATTGACCGGCAGTGAGGGCATCACGCTTGCCATGCAAGGTCCCGGCATCAAATCACCCCTGCAACTCTCTGCCGCAAAACCAAGTATCAAGAAAGGTCGCAAGTGGCCATCGATCCCCATCAATCCGCTCAAAAACAGCACCGCCTTCTACCGTGGCTTTATCGATGGCAGCACCCCACGTGCCATTGGCGTCGGTTACGATGGAGGTATGAACCTCGCTTTCAGTGCTGACAACCTCGGCATTGAGCTTCTCTGGCAAGGACGCTTTTACGACGGCGGGCGCCATTGGACCAATCGCGGCCAAGGCAATGAACCGCCAGCTGGCACTGACGTCGTTAAGCTGACCTCCATGCCGGTGTGGGGAACCCTGGAGTCACCGGAGGCCAAGTGGCAGCCGGCTGACGGGGGCCCAACCAAACGCCGCTTCCGTGGTTACCAACTCGGAGAAAATGACAGACCCACGTTCAACTACGATGTCGGATCACTTAAAATATCCGATACCCCTAGCCCGAATTTTGATTCCAAAAGCCTCACCCGTGTCATCACCATCGACACCCCGGCTTCAGGATTACCGAAAGACCTGCACCTCCTTATTTGCAATGGCCTCGATATCAAACCAGCAGATAGCCCCAATGCTTACCTGCTAGGAAAAACGATGCAGGTAGAGATTGAGGCCAACTCATCCGTTCCCGCCCTTGTCCG
>JBDQHQ010000104.1:0-7283 GCA_040264795.1 Akkermansiaceae bacterium
CAATGCTGTGGCTGTGAGGATCCATGAGGTGTCACCGGAATCGGTGGCAGCTGCAAGGGCTTCGGCTTCCTCTGCAAATGTTGCCATCGTGGAGGCAAAGAGCAGAGATACGGTTGTAATTAATTTTCTGATATAATGGTTGCGGTTCATAGTTTAATGGTTGTCTGGATGGTTGGGGGCTATGAGGCAACAAAGCACGAGTCAGTGGAGTTTCATCAATGCAAGTTGTTGATGCAGAGGAACAAAGGCCTTAAGCCTGTGTACACAAAAACTGCACTTATTGCTAAGTCACAACGAAATGTAGCAATAAGCGTGCCTAAAATAGCCAAACTTGAATTCTTTTAAGCATTCTTCGTGCCAGCCTTGGTGATAAAGTCAGGTTTTTCTGTTGATGAACCGTCTGATCAGCTAAAGGTGGGACCGTGAGGCCGCAATTTGAGGAGTTGGATTATCAGCAGACACCACTTGGTGAGGTGATTTTGCGCAGGCGGGTCATGCAGACTCTCGATCATCTTGAAATTTATGAGATCATGCTCGGATCCGATTTTCTGATGTCGAGTTTGTTTACGGTAGTGGAGGAGGCTCTCTCAGAGCTAGGACTGGCAGCGACTGCAGAAATTTTTCCGGGTGAGGAGCTGGACGTTGTGGTTGGGGGCTTGGGTCTGGGCTATACTGCCAGAAAGGCATTGGAGCACGATTCTCTGAAAAAACTTATCGTGGTGGATTATTTGAAGCCTGTCATTGAATGGCACGAGAAGCAGCTTGTTCCTCTGGGGCATGAACTTGTCGAAGATGAAAGGTGCCGCTTTGAACATGGTGATTTTTTCAAGCGGGCGGTGCGGGATCAGGGTGTCGGCTTTGACTCGCTCAACCCAGATGCCAGGTATCATGCCATTTTGCTCGATATCGATCACTCGCCAGAGCACTTGCTCAATGAGCAGCACGCTGCTTTTTATCGTGCCGAAGAGCTCAGGAAGATGGCTCAACAACTGCATCCGGGTGGGGTTTTTGCCTTGTGGTCAGATGACCCTCCCGAAGACTCGTTTATGAAGGTTCTTAGGGATGTTTTTGCAAGTTGTGAGACCCATGTGGTGCCATTTGAGAACCCGATTCTTGGACGGGACTCAGAGAGCACGGTTTATGTTGCCCGAGCCTGAGTGTATTTGTAAATGCTCACTGTGAATGATGAAGATATCATCTCGAATGCTTCCCTTTGCCGTTCTGGCTTGTGCCCTGCTCTGGGGAAGTGCCTTTCCAGCTATTAAAGCAATCTACGCGGAGTGGCAAAGTGCTGGGATGGAGCCCACAATGCCGAACAGGTTCGTGCTTGCCGGGGTAAGGTTCATGATAGGGGGCGCTGCCCTGCTGATTATTGCCAGGAAGCCTTTGCAGGAACTCGCTAAAACATCTTTTGTGAGCTTGCTGGCATTTGCCTGTGCCCAAACTTATATCCAATATGCTTTATTTTACACGGCTCTGGCTATCTCAAGTGCGGTCCTCGGAGGCTTGCTGGTTGGCTCGGGAAGTATCTGGTGGCTTGTGTTGGCACCTCTCTTGTTGAAGTCGCCATGGCCGAGTAGCAGACAGTGGGGGTTTATCGGCCTCGGGGCAGCGGGGGTCTTGTTGGCTGTGTATCGCCCCGGAGCGGGCAGTGGTCAGGCGGTTCTTGGCGCTGTGCTTTTTTGTCTCTGCACACTGAGTGGAGCCCTTGGCCTGATCCTACTACAAAAAATTCTCAAGACGATGGGCGCCAGATCGGCAACCGGTTACGGCCTACTCATTGGGGGCATTCTTTTTATGCTGAGCGGAATTTCAGCATGGCCTGAGATGCAGGCGCTGTTTTCTTCCAAGGTGATTTTGCTCACTCTTTACCTTGCCTTTGTGTCGGCCTTTGGATTCGGGCTGTGGAATTACCTGACCAGTATTTTCCCCGTTAACCTGCTTGCCGGCTATCGCTTTTTAGTGCCGGTGTGTGCCGTGATAGAGTCATCGCTTCTTGTGTCAGGTGAAACTCCCGGATATGGCATATGGCTGGGAGGAGTCATGGTGATTGTTTCTCTGATCGGGCTCCACCGCCGCGGCTAGCCGGTCAGGAAAAATCAAACGGAGCGGATGCCTTCCTTGGTGATGGTGATTTTGCGTTTTTTGAATAAAGCTCCGGTTGCCTTCTTGAAGGCTTTTTTACTGACCCCCAGTGCTTGATAAATGTCATCGGGAGGACTTGAGTCGCACAGTGACCAGAAGCCGTTACGCGCCGCCAGCTCTTCCTCAATTCTACTCTCCAGATCTTGAATCTTGTCCTGAGTTGATTGCCCCGGAGGCTGAAGACTAAGGTCTATTTTTCCATCACTGCGTAGTTTGGCGATGTAGCCGGTGAGCTTCTCGCCGGGCGCAGGTTTGGTAAAAACCTCGTTGGCGAAGAGCACTCCGCTGTGCTGCCCATTGATGATGGCTTTGTAGCCAAGGTCGGTTTTTGCATAAACCATTAAATCAACTTGCTCTCCCTGAGTGTAGTCCGGTTCTTCTTTGCTAAGGTAGCGGTTAATACGCCGGCTAGCGACAATACGATCACTCTCTGGGTCCACATAAACGTAGACCACGTAAGACTTGCCAACATCAAGTCGGCTGTTTTGCTCACGGAATGGAACGAAGAGGTCCTTGGCAAGCCCCCAATCCAGAAAGGATCCGATGCCGGTGACAGAGACGCACTCCAAGCATGCAAAGCCACCCGGCATCGCCTTGGGGTGTTTCATGGTTGCCACGGGCCGGTCTTCCGAATCACAGTAGATGAAAACGTCAACGCTCTCTCCGACCTCGCATGGCCCAACGATTTCATTGCGTGGCAGCAGGATGTTGCCCAGCTCCCCACCTGAGTCGAGGAAGTAGCCCGGTGCGCTGTGTTTGAGGACGGTGAGTTGGGCGCGTTGGCCTATTTTTGCTGGTTGATCTGACATAAGCAGTGGGCTGTCTTTAAACGCTACGCTTACATGGGCCCATCCCCGTATTGCGAGAGCTAGTCATTGATCCCGAACTTGTTCTCTTATCCGGTGTTGGCAGGATAGCTTGTCAGGAATAAACCGGGCTTAAAACTTTACCGCATCCGCATGGTTGCTTGCTACCGTTGGAACATTGACCTTGTGGCGGCTGAGGAATTCATCCGTCACCTTGCCATAGGCAATGCTGCCATGACCCGACGGGTCGTGCTCATAGATGGTTTTGCCGTGGCTTGGAGCCTCACCGATGCGGATGGATCGTGGGATGACTGTGTCGTAGAGTTGTGCTGGAAAGTAGTTGGCAACTTCTTCGACCACTTGGCGTGAGAGATTGGTGCGACCATCGTACATGGTCATGACAATCCCCTCAAGAATGATTTGTGGGTTTGCTCCGGATTGCCGGATTTGCTCGATGACCTGAACGATCTTGGCAAGGCCCTCCAGACCAAACCACTCACATTGAAGGGGAATGATGATTTCATCAGCCGCAGCCAGTGCGGATGTCATCAGAACTCCGAGCGATGGCGGAGTATCGAGAATGCAGAAGTCAAACTGGCCATGCTGCTTGTACTCGCTGAGCAACTTGCGTAAACGCACAAGATGGTCATCCATGCGCGCGAGTTCTATTTCAACTCCTGCCAAATCCATTCCAGATGGAATAAGTGAGAGGTTCTCCAGACGTGAGGGAATGATTTTTTCCTCTAGCCCACATTCTCCCAGCAGCGGATGATAAATGCTGTCATCACCATCCGGCTCGTGACCAATGCCACTGGTAGCATTAGCCTGTGGGTCCAGATCAATGAGTAAGACGCGTTGTTTACGCTTTGCCAGACCGGCAGAGAGGTTGATGGCTGTGGTGGTTTTGCCAACACCTCCTTTTTGATTCGCGATGCCGATGATTTTCATGCTTTTCTGGATGATTGGATCTTTGCGATCAAGAAATAGGTGCTCGCACAATGCACAATTACGGCGCCCTACCAAAGATAAAAAACTCACGATCTCCAAACGTGGCATTGAACTATAACATCAATCGGTCAGTCTGGCTTGAAGGAATGTGATGTTTATTACTGAGTCATGGGTTGGGCAAGCGGCTGGCGGGCGGGTTTTTAAAGATGCCCGTGCCTTGCTCAAGCTAGGCAAAGTCAATGAGCCAAGCCGCAAGGAAACCAGCGAAGGTCATGTCTTCCAGGCCAGGGTGGGTTCTGGCAAGCGGCCCATGCGAGTGGTTGTCAAAGTGCTTGGCCCGACGAGGGTGAAAAATCTCTGTAGTTGTGGGGTGGCACGCTCAACCGGGGCCATGTGTGAGCACGCAGCAGCTACCTTACTGGCAGGAATTGAGCTCGGTAATGGCAGCGTTGAGAAGAGCGGGGTATCCCAAGCCGGTGAATCATCCCCCGTGGTTCAATCTCCGGAGTTTGTGCCTCTTGAGCTTCGAATTTCTCCTCGCTTTCCAAAGGTGGGTGTGGGCTCAGTACATTTGAAGCATTGTAAGGATGCAGAAGTGACTGGGTTTGATCGCCGACTAGGTGAATGGCTGATGGATAATCTTGGTTCCTCTGGAGCTGCAATGATCTCACTTCCTGAGGATAAACTGGCAGGTTTTTACCGAGCACTCAGTGGACACCCCAGGGTTTACTTTGGGGATAAACGGCTCAGTATTCATTCAGGAACATTGCGCCCTCCCCTTGAGTTGGAAACAGAGGGCGAGATGATGTGGCTGAAGCTCAATAGTGCTGAGGGTGATGAGCAAGGGGCGGAGTTGATGATCTTTGGCGATGGCCTCGCTGAGTGGCATGGAGAGCAAGCCCGGCTTACGATTGCCAATGAGCTTAACGGGTTAAAGAGCTGGGACGCGAAGCTTGCCGGAGTGCTGGATCCACGTGATTTACTTGGTGGTGATTGGCTGCAAATGGCTCTGGCAGACTTCGTCTCAGTGCTCGATACCCTGACTGAGGTGTTTCAGTTGCCTGCAGCACTCGGGGGTCTGGATATCCAGGAAGGTCAGCCGATGATCCAATTGGACTTGGCCGGCTCAACCCGGGCTCTGCAGGCGCGCTTGCGGGCCATTTACACGGAGAGCGCGTCTGTGGTTTTAGCCTCATCACAGGAACCAGGCATTTCATTTCCAGTGGCAACGGGCGAAGTTGGCAAGTGGCTGATACGCAACCCTGACTTTGAACAGCAGGCGATAGCCAGAATGATGGAAAGCGGCTTTGAACTACTTGATCCAGCAGGGGCGTTCTTGTTGCGGGGCGAGGATGAGGTCATGGATTTTCTCACGGGCGTATTACCCGCCTTGCGCAAGCAGTGGGAGGTGAATACGGAGACCAAGTTGGTTCAGATCGAACAAGGTCTCGAGCGGATCACACCTGTTATTGAGCCACAGGGTAGGGGTAATGATTGGTTGGCCTGTGACCTTTCATGGCAGGTAGGAGATCACCGATTGGATGAGGGGGCTGTGCGCAAAATACTCCAATCAGGAAGCCGGACCATGAAGATCCCGGGGGGAGGTAAAGCGGTTATTTCTCATTTCGATGCGGAGGTGGTGAAGGGCTTTTTACTTGATACAGATCCTCGCCAGGAGAACGGGCGCTATTATTTTTCAGTGGATCAGGCGGCCTATCTGACCCGCCTCCGAGCGCATTACGGGCATAGGGAAAAAAGCGAAGAGGACGCCGTGCCTGACTTGCCGGCGGCACTTGGTCAGACCCTACGGCCTTATCAGCAGGAGGGTGTGGCCTGGCTGTATCGCCGTGCCCTCAATGAGCGGGCAGCTTTACTTGCTGATGATATGGGTCTTGGCAAAACCTTGCAGACCTTGGCCATGCTCAAACTTTGGAAAACTCACAAGCGCGAGGCAGCCAACTTGCCTGCATTGGTGGTGTGCCCAGCCACATTATTGGGTAGCTGGCGTGATGAAGCTCAGAAGTTTGTGCCGGATTTCAATGTCCTGATCATGCACGGCCCGCGGCGTAAGGATTATTACGAAGTGATGGCATCCGCCGATATCATTGTGACCAGCTACGCTTTGCTCGACAAGGATGTCGAGTATTATGAGAAGTTGCCTCTGGCAGCCATGGTTCTTGATGAGGCGAGCGCGATCCGTAACCCCGATACCCTGGCGGCGAAGGCGGCAAGGCGGGTCAGGCAAGCTGCCGCTCAAACCCCGTGCATTGCCATCACCGGAACCCCGGTAGAAAATAGTGTGCGGGATTTATGGTCGATCTATCAGTTTTTGATACCCGGGTATTTAGGCAGTAGGGAGGATTTCCGCAGAAGGTACGAGCTGCCATGCGCAGCTGAGGTGCCTGACCGTGCGGCACTTCAAAGGTTGCGATGGCGCACAGAGCCCTTCATGTTGCGGCGCATCAAGTCTGAAGTTGCGAAGGACTTACCACCCAAAATAGAGAGTGTGGTCTGGTGTGACCCATCGCCTATGCAGCGGGAGTATTACCAGTCCATCTTGCGCCAAGGAGTGGAAAAACTAGACCGGGCGCGTGAGAGCGTGGGGACAGAAGGGGCAAGGATGCAGATGCTTACGGTCTTACTGAGGTTGCGCCAGAGTTGCTGTGATCTGCGATTGATTGATCAAAAGATCAAAAGTAACAAGATCTCAGAGGTGTCAGCCAAGCTTGCCAGATTGCTCGAATTACTCGATGAAGCCCAACGGGGTGGGCACCGCGTGTTGGTTTTCAGTCAGTTTACCTCGATGTTATCACTGATCCGTCAGGCACTTGATGAGGAGGGTGTTGAGTATTGCTATCTCGATGGGGGGACACGTGAGCGCAGCGAAGTGGTTGAGAGATTTCAGCGTCCTGATGGTCCTCCCGTTTTTCTGATCAGTTTGAAGGCGGGTGGCTACGGCTTGACTTTGACGGCGGCGGACACGGTGGTGCTGTTTGATCCGTGGTGGAACCCGGCAGTAGAGGCTCAGGCTGCGGACCGTGTTCACCGGATTGGGCAAAGCAAACCCGCTACTATCTATAAGTTTATTTCACGGGGGAGTGTGGAAGAAAAAATCTTGCGCCTGCAGGATAAAAAACGTGATGTAATAGCGGCAGCCATCGGAGAAATGAGTGATGAGCTTAATCCGATGATGGCTGGCCTTTCCGATGATGAGATGATGGAATTGCTGACTTGAGATCATGTTTTGCTTGGCCAATGATCAGCCATGCACAATGTGAATCTGAGCGATTTTATCAACTCGGCTGACGCCGGTAGTGACCCTCCTGAGCCATTGAATGATGCGCTCAAGGCGATGTGGCTTGTGCGTGCAGGCAAGTGGCAGCA
>JBDQHQ010000105.1:0-7281 GCA_040264795.1 Akkermansiaceae bacterium
ATCCGGATGTGATGGTGGCCCACGGAATGCTCAAGCCGGGCGGTTTGCCGGACCGGGTGCTGGGATCTCTGACACGATGGGGATTTGGTGGCGAGTGGTGTGCGTGTGTTGTGTCATTGGGACCGGACATGGCAGATCGTGTGGGCTGTTACCTTGAGGGTGGTCAGAAATGCCCGTGGATTCCCCTGTGGAGCAGCTCGACGGTTGACGTCCCTGATCCCGAAAGGGTAAGTGAGCTGCGAGCGACCCGAGGGTGGAATGATGATGAGCTAGTGCTGATGTATTCCGGCAATATGGGCTTGGGGCACTTGTTTGATGAGATTTTATCGGTGGCTCGGGACTGCCAGGCAACAACCGACGGGATGGCCCGCCGGTTTGTTTTTTATGGGGGTGGTAAGCGACGTGCTGAAGTCGAGCGTTTTTTAGAAACCCGGGCCGAGCGTCCCAGTGCAGCTGTTGAGCTGCACGATTATGTGGACACGGACCAATTAGAGCTGCACTTGGCGAGTGCTGATGTGCATCTGGTATCACTGCGACCCGAGTGGGATGGAACCATGGTGCCATCCAAGTTGCAGGGTGTTTTTGCTGTCGGACGGCCAGTCATTTTTATCGGTTCAGAGACCAGTTCCATAGGGCAGTGGGTGATCGAGAGTGGCGCTGGGTGGGTAGTCAAACCCGGTGATCTGGAGGGCTTGCAGCAGGTTATTTCTGAGGCATCCCACAAAGAAGAGAGAGATCGGAGAGGGGGACTTGCAAGGAGCTACGGTATAGATTACTTTAGCGGCAATAAGAATCCACAAGGTGTTGCTGATGAGTTCATCAGTGATCCTTGCGATCGATCCCAAAGCTCATGATATTGTGCATCAACGACACGATGGAATGCCTTATCATTTCGGTATTTTGAGCATTGAAATTTAAGATATATTAATTAATCTGTCAGAATGTCTCGTAGCAAGAGAAAGAGAAAAAAGCTTAAACAGCACCTGAGAAACTGGAAGTCCACCTATCTTGCAGTGACACTTACTGTTTCATCCTCGGTGATCATCATGGTTCTGGCGAATATGCTCATCAAGGAGGAGAGCCGCTACAAGACCACGGTGCAGAAGATTGTGGGTAGCCCTCAAGAACGGTACCAGAGGGCACTCGGCTTTGAAGTCGAGGGGGATATGGAGCAAGCACGGGTTTTGATGTTCAACCTGGCAAGGCTGGGGGACTCTGCTGAAAATGCCCTGGGTTACGGCAAAGCCCACCTGTGGGTTGCCAAGGATAAGCTGTCTCATTTTGACCGTGATTTCATCTGGAAGTTTCCGGGAATTGATCAGCGTGGTGACAATATACTGGCTCTGCCAGAAGATGAAGAGACCGAGACCATCCAACTCCACCTAGCTCATGCCAATGCCTTGAACCCGGAGTTTGAAGAAGCGGCAGCATTATGGGCCGCGACTCTGGCCTCGCAGGGCAAACGAAACAGGGCAATTGAGGTGTTAATGAATGCCATTGCTCATGAAAATCACCCCCAACCCAAACTGTATGCTCCTCTAATCCATGTTCTCGCGATGGAGGGTAACGATCTGGAGCTGAGGGATAGTGCTCTCTATCTATTTACTGACCTTGGTCGAACGACACGAAATACCAGGGGAAGAAATATTGCCGATCGAGTCACTTACATCATCAGTGCGCTGATTCTTGAGAGATACGAGATTGCTGACAATGCATTGCAAATTCTGGAAGCGAGATTCCCTGCGAGAAAAGATTCCAGCCGGATGTCACATGACCCGACCTATGAGGCGCTTGCCGAGCAGGTGAAGGCTCTGCGCATGGCCTTTCACTACCGCAAGGCTATGAAGGCATTCAGCACTGCCCAGTCCGCCGGTGGTTCCGGGTATGCGAACGCTGTCGATGAGCTCGAGAAGGTGGTCTTGTTGTATCCTGATTGTGATTCTGCCATCGCGGCTTTGTCCTACATTGCTGACAGGGATTCCGCCCAGAAAGAGCGGATTACAGCTATTCTTCAGGAGGTGTTGTCAGTGACGGCATCTGCCAAAGAGTCTCAGTCTAAGTCACGGGTTAATATTTCACTCGCTAAGCTGGACTCAGGCTCTGAGCAAGACAAACGCAAGCTGCTCGAGGACGCCGTTTCCTCCGACCCAAACAACGCTGAGGTGATTCTCGACCTGACAGGACTTCTGCTCCGTGAGGAAAATCCTGATTATGCCCGCGTTGAGCAAATGATCAGGAAGGCTCTGAGAAACTGTGACCGTGTCTATCACCCGGATTTGTATCACCGGCTGGGAGAAGTACAGGTGCATGATGAAAACTGGACGCAAGCGATTGTGTCTTTGGAAAGATCGCTTGCCAATGCCTCATCCAAGGATGCAGTGCACCGTCTGCTCGCCACTGCCTACCAGGGTATCGGGCAGCCACGTATGGCGAAGCAGCATCAAAACTTGGCGCTCAAGGCTGCGCAGTAACTGGCAGCGTGGCCCGGTAAAGAAGTAAATAATGACAGCAGAACACACAAAACAAAGCCACTGGAAGGCATGGGTGATTGCTGCCTTGGTTGCCATCTTGTGGCTACCCATGCTCTATGACTATTTCTCGGTTCTTCAGGAAAGAAAGAGTTACGGGCTGTGGCCATTACTGGTCATAGCCATTGTAGTGATCTTCGTGCTGCGCTGGCGGCGTGCCGCAGCTACCACGACCTACGCTCCACGCTGGGCCTTATGGGGTAGTTTCCTCATGGCGTTGCTGCTGATGTTGTTTTCACTCCTTTATTACGTGCCTTACGTGGCTATGATGGGATGGATCGCTATCATGGCAACAGGGGCGCTCTACCTTTCCTCATTCCGGCGTATAGATAATATCCTAGGCATTTGGTTGTTATTCATTCTTTTCTTGCGGCCTCCCTATCAGCTGACACTTCGCATCATGGTCTGGATGGAGAATGTGGCTGTGGAAACGGTCTCCAAGATTTTGGATTACCGCGGAACGCTCCACGTCGTCCAAGGCAATGTACTCGCGCTTTCAAATTACGATTTACGCATTGATCAAATATGCAGTAGCTGGGTCTCACTGGTAAGCATGTTGGGCTGTGCGGCGGTTGTCTGTGTCGTCAGAAACCGGCGTGTTTCACACGCGGTCATGCTCCTGTTTGTCACGGTGGTGTCGACTTGGTTGCTCAACGTCGTTCGTATCTTCATGGTGATTCGTCTCAGAAATGAGTTTGGACTGGATTTGATGGAGTCAGGATACATCGCTATGTATCATGTCTTATCGTTTCTTCTGGGCATGGTCCTGGTGATTTGTTCGGACTCACTGGTTGTCTTCATCTACTCCCGGGCGAAAAAGGATGTCATCGATAGCGATATGATCCGCAGAATGAAGAGCCCTCTGTCCCGGATCTGGACCATGATTTCAAACTTTGAGCTGAGGCGTGTGCTCGGGTGGTTTGTATCACTGAGACCACTCAAAATGCATACCGTTACCTTTGTGGTCGTTGCCGCTCTACTGGCAGGTTTTATCGGGCTTGAAGCGGTGGTGAAGTATTACCGAGGGTCAGTTATAAAAATGGACTTCATGTACGGCGAGGAGGATCTGACCAAGATTGGTGAAGATGCCTTCGTGGTCGACAGTGCTGGCTGGGAGATTGTCAGTTACGATACCGAGCGACGTGAATTTGACAGTATCTGGGGGGCTTTATCCAGCACCTGGAGGCTCAAGTACAATGGCCTCACCGTCACCATGTCCCTGGATTATCCATTCCATGAATGGCACGACGTAAAGAGATGCTACTATAAAGTGGGATGGAAGCTCGTCGATGAGAAGATTCTCAGAACGCTGCCCACCTTCCAATGGCAGGCTTCCGAGACAGACATGCTCATTCCCAATGGCGATGCTGGATTCATTTTGTGCAGTAATTGTGATCATCTCGGAACGCCGGTCCTACCCAAACCTGCAGCACATGACCATACGATGCTCATTTATCGCCTGCATCCGGATAAAATGACGCCACCATTTGGCTCATCCTACGAGAAGGAAAAGCGCACACTCTATCAAACCCAGTGTATGGTCTCAACACCACTTCCGATGGATGAGGCTACCAAACAGCAAATCAGGCTCATGTATGCTGATTTTCGCGAGCAGATAAGAAGGGCTATCGCCAGCCGGGGACAGGGAGGCTAGGAGCTGATCAGATACGAGATAATGAAAAATCCATACAGTCAATCCAGTCTTGCCAGGATCAGAGGCAGGTCGTTGCTACGCTACATCTGGGTGGTTGTGACCAGATTTCCCGTATTTATCCTCTGGCAGTTCTCTCGCCTCATTCCCGAGGAGCTGGGCCGGCGTCTGCGCAAGAGATTCGGTTTCCTCTTTGCTCCGTTTCGTATCTTCATAGATCTGCTGATGTTCTGGCTCACGACGCGAGCCTGGATCCATCTGGCTTTCGCCGCACCACTTATCCTTTTGCTGGTGTGGATTTCATCTACTTTTTTTCTGGCCAATAGTATGAGCGAGAGGGACTTCTACAAACCCTACCGCAAAGCAATGATGTCAGCACTGCAGGCAGGCAACTCCCAAAAAGCTGATTTCCTCGCAGGCAAACTTCTCACTGTAAATGCCTACCAAAGGGATGAGGACATGCTTTTTGCTGCGATGGTGGCGGCCAACAATGTCGGCAATATTCCCAGAAGGGATTTACTGCGTCAGCGTTTGACCAATGAATTGCAGTCTTCCCGAACCCATCTCTGGTCGGCGAATGCGTTGCTCACCAGCGGCACTAATCGCCGGGGCAACATCCCGAAAGCCATTGAGCATCTTAATAAGGCGATTGCGCTGAGCAACAACCCGGAAGAAATCAAACGCATGAAAATGCAGCTGGTCAATGTCTACTATCGTGCTGACCGTCCCTATCCTGCACTGCAAATTTTAAGTGAGCTCGGGGTTACTGACTACCGGATGGGGGTCTTGCGCGGGAGTATCCATCTGAGGAACAATGAAAAGCTGGATGCCCGTGAAGCTGCGATGAACACCTTGATCGCTCTGGACGCAGATGATGTCAACAAAGAGGACTATTTTAAAGTGAATATCGATGCCTTGGGCATTCTATCTGACGCGGGGGGCAAGCTCTCATTTATTGAGGATAAGCTCAGCGAGATCATTTCCCGGATGGAGAATAAGTCATCCCTTAACCCTGAGGACCTGGAATTGAAGGAGCTCATGGCTCGATCTTATCTCCTGCTTAGCCGTGCTATTTATCAAAAGCAAAATGAGTCTGAGTATTACAGAACTCTAATCCACTACGATAAGGCTCTCTCAATCACGGACGAGGTTTCTCCACTCATCGGCGGCTTCACTCTGAGTATCGTTAACATTCCTGAGCCACAAATTCGCGAGGCCCTGATTCAAGGTAACGGTGTATCCGCCGGACACATCCTTTTGGGGATCAATGCTTGGAAGAGGAGTAATATGGACACGGCAGAGATGCATTTTCGTCTAGCCTGTGCCCATCAGCCGAACTCTCTGAGGGTTCTGGAATTTGTGGCTTTGCAACACGCAAGAAAGCCGGCAGGGGGATCTTTCAGGATGTCTCTGGGCGGAAGAGACCCCATTTGGCGTCAAGCCATGGACCTTCTCAATACAACTGCGAAGATTGATGAGGTGCCTTTGGGCAATAACCTCAAATTCCGCTGCTTGGTGCTGGCAGAGACACAACGCTGGTATGAGATCACCCAGCTTTTGGAGAAGCACATTGATAAGATATCTGGAACATACCGGATGGAGTTTCTGCAAATACTCATTAGGGCATATGGTGAGCTTGGCGATTTGGAAAAAGCCCGAGAGTATAACCAGATTTTGCAAGAACAGGCAGATGTGTTATAGTAAGCTGCTAAGTCACCCATCAACAATTTCAAAAATATTGACCTATCATAGTCGATGCGTTAATTATACAAAAGTGTTGATGCTCGCGCATTGTCATTGCCCATTCCCCAGACACACACATCAATGATTCCCCACTATATAAATACTGATGAATCCAAGCCTGGAGACACCGACAGCGGTGGCAGTATTTTGGCAATTGATGACACCTCCGATATTGCGGTTGGTTCTATTTTTGATGCTGCCGACAGTGACAGCCAAGGGTCGGTTCTTCACTGGAAGCGCGACATCATCCGCCATGTCTACCCCGCGGCATTGCTTGTTTTTGACGCGTTGTTAATCGCATCTATTTTCATCATCGGTAATTATTTCCGTTATGATGAGGACATTCTCTCTGCAATGAGTCGGAGGGTGCTTCTAGTGATTGAGATGATGAGTATTTTGTCAGTCGCTGTCATCGGTGGTTACAATTATCGCACCAATACCAAGACCTTTCGCTTTATCAGTGAGCATATCATTAGTTCCTTGGTGGCATTGGTAATCGTTTTTTTTGCGATTTACTCTGCTCTTGATTACGCCAATAAGATGCACTCTGCTCGCTCAGTGGTGCTCTTTCCCTTGATTGCATTTCCTGTTCTATCGATGGCTTATCGGTTTATTCTAGGGAAGGCCAAACTGACATTTCAGCGCGGCAACGCGTTTTGCATCATAGGAAAGGGCTGGGCCGCTCAAGATCTCTATCAGCGCCTGCAAAAAGAAGATGTTGCTCACCAAGTGATCGTGGTGGACCCCTTTGATTCTGACGTGGGCGAACACCTCGTCGAAGATGATCCCGATTCACCCGTGTTGGAGTCCTTGGATACAATGAATTTCCAGTCCTCCATGCATGGTCGTTATGTGGAAAATTATGTATTAACCTATACACCGGACCAGTTACCTTATGGCTTGGTTAAGAAGCTAGCCGTAGCACAGTTCAATGGTAATAATGTATGCTCCTATGATGCCTATCTCAGAAATTATCTAAAATTGATTTCTCCACGTGAAGTCAACATGGGCTGGGCACTCAAAGAGGGCTTTTCAACTCATCACAACGCCACCTATGAGCGGATCAAACGATCTTTGGATATCGCATTCGGCCTCACGGGCATGCTTGTTTTCGGGCCTCTGATGTTGATGACCGCCTTGTTGGTTAAGCTTACCAGCACGGGGCCCGCTATCTTCAGGCAGGAACGTATCGGGCACAAAGAAGTTCCTTTCACCTTGTACAAATTCCGGACGATGAAAGTACGCTCTGAGGAGGGCTCCATGTATACGGAAAAAAATGATTCACGCTTAACCCCGATAGGCAAGTTTCTCAGGAAAACCCGCATCGATGAATTGCCTCAGTTTTGGAATGTTCTCAAG
>JBDQHQ010000106.1:0-7249 GCA_040264795.1 Akkermansiaceae bacterium
ATTGCGTGCCATTGCCGTGCTCGGTGTAGTCTTGTTCCATGCAGGCCTTGGTGTCAGTGGCGGATTTGTCGGCGTTGATGTCTTTTTTGTGATCTCGGGGTTTCTGATCACCTCGCTGATTTTAAAAGATCTGAAGAATGACAATTTTTCCATCGTTGCATTCTGGGAGCGTAGGGCAAGGCGTATTTTCCCCGCTCTGGCGGTGGTGGTGATTGCTACACTCATTGCCGGATGGTTTCTAATGCTGTCTTTTGGTTATCAAGTCTTGGGGCAGTCGGCGTTGGCTCTCACGGTCTTTGCTTCTAATATCCAGTTCTGGCGCACCTCAGGATATTTTGATCCGGCAGCTGAGGAAAACCCGCTGCTTCATACTTGGTCACTCTCCGTTGAGGAGCAGTTTTATCTCATTGTTCCTCTATTGCTGTGTCTCGTTTTTGCTCTACGCTCACAACGCTATTTAGGCCTTCTCCTGGGCTTTGTAGTTTTAGCCAGCTTATGGATCTCAGTCTATTGGGTGGACCGTGACCCTAAAGGAGCTTTTTATCTGCTTCCCTCCCGGGCTTGGGAGTTAGGTGCCGGATCCATGCTCGTTCTGGCTCGTCCGGTTGCCAGTGCCAGATTGCGAGTTTTGATGGGCTGGCTAGGAGTAGCGGGTATTCTGTATGCCTTCCTTTTCTATGATGTGCATACTAATTTCCCTGGCTTGGCCGCCATCGTGCCTGTGATGGGCACGGCCCTACTGATCTGGGCTGGGATGCAGGGTAGTAAAGATGCAGAAATTCAATACTGTGGAGTCAACCGTTTGCTCGCTGCCAGGCTGCTGGTGGGTGTTGGGCTGATTTCTTACTCACTATACCTCTGGCACTGGCCGTTTTTTGCCTTTCACCGTTACTTGTTTGCACAGTCGCCAAGTGTTCCGCTTGCCCTCAGCTATATTGTCCTCGCCCTGCTGATCAGTATCGCCTCATGGAAGTATATTGAGCGCCCGTTTCGAGAGCGCAGATGGGCACAATCACGCAACAAAGTTTTTATATTCACCGGCCTTGTATCCCTGTTGATTATGAGCACAGGTCTCAGTCTCTGGAAAACCCGAGGTATGCCAGCTCGCTTACCGCAAGAAGTGATAGCACTGGATGCAACCAAAGGTGATGCGTTCTATCAGAAATCAAGGCAGTTCATTGATGAAGAGAACACGATTGCTGTATTAGGGGAGCAAAACAAACCCTGTAATTTGGTGATTTGGGGAGATAGTCATGGTGGAGTCTTGCTATCAGTAATTGACCAAATTTGTCATGAAAAGGATATGTCCGCTCTTGCAGCTACAAAAGGGCAGCATCCCCCAGTGATAAAATGGAGCGGGGCTGATCCTTTGAGTTTTCAGCATGTAATAAAAACCCAGTATGCCGATAAGGTAATGAGCCATATCAAGCGTTTGGTAGAGTCTGCTGAACTAGAGCATGTCTTGCTGGCGTTCCGTTGGAATTATTATCTGCAAGATGTGCCAAGAGCTGCTGACGATGCTGTGCCCATTGCGGGATTTCCTGATGCACTCATTGCGACTGTAAAAACACTTGAGGACATGGGGCTAAAGGTTTCAGTTCTGTTGGAGGTGCCGGATTTTGGTGTGCATGTGCCTAAAGCGACTGCCCTGCACCAATGGCGGGGGCTGCCTCAACCTCGGTTGAGCCAGCAGCAGTATATGGAGCGGCAAGGGTATTACCGGCCACTTATCCAAAGACTGAGAGAAGAAACACCCCAAGCTCGCTTGATTGACGCATCACCTTATTTTATCTCCAAAGAAGGGCAGATCAGTTTTATCGATGAGCAAGGCTTGTTACTTTACCGGGATGACCACCATCTGACAGAGCACGCTACGATGCGACTTAAGCCTTTGTTCGAAAAAATATTCCTCAATTGAGGCTCTGCGTAAATTCATGCAGCTAAGCATTATTATCCCTGTTCACAATCGAGCTGATCTATTGGCTGAGGCGATTGAAGCGATTATAGGCCAGAGCTTGGATTCTTATGAAATCATTATATGCGATGATGGCTCCACGGAGAATATTGAATCTACCTGTGAGAAATTCAGTCTGCCCAAAGAGCAGATGGTCTATAGCGGGACTGATAAAAGCCAAGGGGCCCAAGTTGCAAGAAATAGAGGTCTTTTACTCGCCCACGGTAAGTTCATTATGTTTATGGACTCGGATGATGTCTTAGCACCTAATGGAGCCAAGCCGTTACTTGAAGCACTTGAGTCAGATCCTGAGCTGCAGTATGCCTATGGCAAGGTCAGTAGGGTTAATGAAACTCTTGATGCGATTGCCGGTGATGTCCCCGTTGGCTCTTCATTTGCAAACGAACCGCTTGAAATAGCCGGATACCACTGGCACACGATGGGAGCCGTTTACCAAAAATCTTATCTCGAGCTGGTTGGTCCATGGAATGTGGAGATGACGGGGTCTCAGGACTGGGAATATCAGGCGAGGGTGAAGCTTGCAGGAGGTAAGGGGAAGTTTGTTAATCAGACGGTGGGATACTGGCGGCAGCATGGCGGCGAGCGTGTAGGCACTGCCAAATTCCGCCCGGATTATGTACGCAGTGTGATGATCGGCTGTGAATCCATTCTGAACATTGCTCGTCAAAAACAGCGCTGTGATGCGGCCCTTGAGCGCAGGTTAGCTAAGCGTTTAATCGTGCATGCTCTGGAGTGGGGTGCCAATGGCTGCTGGCGGGAGCGCAGAGCCTGTTTCTTGCAGGCGAGAGATTGCCTGAGCTCTGATCTTCTTTTCAGGGTCTTGCTCGTAGTGATAGCTCATATGCCAGCACTGCTCGATGGTGTGCTTTTGAAGCGTATCACGAGGCGCTAGGATCATGGGGTAACATCGTTTTAATCGTTTATTTAATGCCAAATCAAAACAAAGTAGTGCTGCAGTGGCCCAGTTTCGGGCCGTATCACACGGCTCGCTTGCGTGCTTGTCAGGCCATGGCTCCCGAGGGTGTGGAGATTGTGGGTATCGCGGTAGCAGGCCAGGTGCAGGGCAGGCCATGGGTGGCTGATGGTGATCTGGGGGGAGTCAAGGTAGTGACTTTGTTTCCTGATGCGATGTATCATGAGCTGCCGGCACAGGAGGTGAAGCTTGCCATGAAGCAAGCGCTCGATCAATTGCAGCCGGAGGCTGTAGGAGTATCAGGCTACGGGATGACGGACTCGCGTGCCGCCTTGAAGTGGTGCCGTGAGAATGATGTGGTCAGGGTCTTGATGACCGAGTCCAAGGCGGATGATGCCCCACGGACATGGTGGAAAGAGCTTTTGAAAAAGCGACTGGTTTCACAGTTTGGTAGTGCCCTCTGCGGAGGCTCGCCTCATCGGGCGTATCTGGAGCAGCTTGGCATGAAGCCGGAGCTGATATTTGACCGTTATGATGTGGTTGATAATGACCGCTTCTGGAAGGCGGCTGAAGCAGCGCGGGCCAACTCAGAGCCTTTCCATAACTTACCAGGTTTGGAAAAGGATCAGCCCTACTTTCTGGTATCAAGCCGCTTTATTGACAGGAAAAACATACCACGCTTGTTATCCGCCTATCATTCTTACCGGCAAAAAAATCCACAGGGCTGGAGACTCATTATCCTTGGTACGGGCCCTGATGAAGATGAGCTCCGCGAGCAAGTGACCGAGCAATCCATTCCTGATGTGACTTTTGCCGGATTCCAGCAGTTTGATGAGTTGATTGCCTACTATGCTTTCGCGGGGGCATTTATTCATCCTGCCTTGCAGGAACAGTGGGGCCTGGTCGTCAACGAGGCGATGGCCTGTGGCCTGCCTGTGGGAGTCTCACGAACGGTGGGTGCCGCCTATGATCTGGTGCGGGATGGTAAAAACGGATTTAAATTTGATCCTGAGGATGAGGCTACGATTGAGGAGGCTTTGACGCGTTTGGCAGTATCAACTGAGGAGCGTGAACAGATGGCTGTCAGTTCTCGTGAGATCATTGCCAACTGGAGTCCTGAGCACTTTGCCAAGCATTTCTGGGCTGCGGTCGAGGCGGGTGTATAAGAGATTTAGTAAGTAATAATCATGGGTAAAATTATTCCAAAGGATATCGAAGTTGTGGTGGGATCTTATGGCGGAGTTGGGACTACCTTTTTCCTCGATTTTGTAGCTCAATTCAAAAAAACCAATCATCCCCAGGACGAGGACAAAATCAAACATCTTGGGATGCCGCCCGTGAGCTTCAACAAGAAGGTGCGTTTTGTATACATTTACGGAGATCCCATGGAGGCAGCGACATCTTTATTCGGCAGGGGCATGCATCATTATCAATCCAAGAAGCTACAGCGGGACCAAGAAGCTGTAAACGAGCCGATACCACTGGATTTGACCCTCGAGGATTATGCCAAGGCGGGGGTGGATCACTTTCAATTCCGACGTCATTTTTACAACTGGTATCAAGACTATCTGATTCATCCTACCCTCTTCATTCGCTACGAGAAAATATGGGAGCACAAGGAAGAGATCTTCAAATTCCTTGATTTGCCCATGTGTGAACTGGAGAATTTTCCAGAAAAGAAAGAGAGGAGGTCAAAGCTGGATGATTTGCCCGAGCCAGTGCTTTCAGGTCTTGAGGCGATGTATGGTGATTTTGTCAAGGAACTCGATGAGATAGGGGAGTGTGTATTACGAGGTGAAGAGTATGCCGGTAAAAGATCACATGCCTTATGTTCACGTAACCTGAGGATTGCGATTCGGCGGGAGATAGGAGAGGGCCTCAATGAACGCTTTCCGAGTATTTACAGGAAGATCCGTGACGCGAGGGCTGCGCTCAAGTAGCGCATTAAAACGTTCTAGTTCTATAAGAGAGAATTTCATTTGCAGCCAAGATTAGTTGAATCTCGTGAAACTCGTACTAAACACCAGAGTAAATGACCATGTGGCTATGGACGTTGCTGCAGAACTGGAAGAGGCTATTTTGTCAGATCAGAATTCTGTGGCCATTGCGACCAGCCTCAATGAGGGTGTTTCCTCAAAAACGTATGGTGTTTGGCTCAGATTTGAGCGCTGTTTTCCAGAGTTTTTCAAAAGAGCGGTCGCTGCACTCAGGGTAAAGTTAGTGGCTGGGGGCCAACATTATTTTAATGTGCTCATGGAACCAAATTGGAGGAAGTGCTTTCCGCATGTTCTCTATCCCGGACGCAAAAGTGTCTATTTATTTGATGCTTGGCCTGTCCATCACAAGATGATCAGTGAGTTTGTTGAGACGCATCATCTGAGTCACGTTTTTGTATCATCATCTCAGGCTACTTCGATGCTGAAAGATATGTCCGGAAATACTGCGTTCTCATGGGTTGCTGAGGGTGTAGACCCAAGCAAATACAGACATAACCAATATGAATCAAAGGATATTGAAGTGTTGGAACTGGGCCGCAAATACGACTTCTATCATGATCAAATTGTAAAGGCACTGGAAGATGATGGGCGGGTGCATTTGTATGAAAAAACAAAGGGAAAGCTGATTTTTCCAACGGAGGAAGACCTGATCGACGGCTTGGCGAGAACCAAGATTTCCATCTGTGTGCCCTCCAATATCACGCATCCGGATCGAGCAGGGGATGTCGAAACCATGACGGTCAGATACCTTCAGTCCATGGCTTCAAAATGTTTGATCGTGGGCCATGCTCCAAAGGAGATGGTGGAGCTATTTGGCTACAACCCTGTGGTTGAGATCGATATGAAAGACCCCGTTGGGCAAATACGGCAGATCTTGGACCATTTCTCCGATTACATTCCTTTGATCGAAAAAAACTACACGGAGACATTGGCGAACCATACCTGGAAAAAGCGTTGGGAGCAGATGGCAAGAATCATGCAATCGTCGAAATAAGTTGTCTATCAGAGGTCAGAAGGACGGAGGTCGGGAATCGGAGGTCGTGAGATAGCTGCTTAGCAGCAGTTGAAGTTGAAGTTTGAAGGGCTAAGTATTTTAATAATAAGAGCAAGTGGAAGAGAGGAAATTTAAATATGACGTTACTGGTGATGTGCAGGCACCGGACGTGGCCATTGGCCCTGTGGTCAGGAAACTTTTCCATGAGCTGAATTACAGCCAGGTGGATTGGGCTGTGCTCAGGGGGAGTGAGGGCCTGCCAGATCACACACGCTATGATATTGATCTGCTGATCCGTGATGAAGATATGGACCGTGCTGAAAAAGCACTCAGGAAAGCAGCGAAGCACGAGGGTTGGTCTGTGGCACGGATCGTGGATAAATTTGCTTACCGCTGCTGCATGCTGATCAGTCCTGGGGCGGAGCGGCGTTATCTGCCGATCGATTTTTTCGGCGGTTGTCATCATCGTTTTTACCCCATTGCCAACAGTGCTTATGGCCTGAGGACCCGCAAGCGAAATGCCGCAGGGGTCAATGTCGTGCCTGCGGGCTTTGGTGCCGCGGTAGCTTTGCTCAAGGAGTTGACACGGCACCCTAGCTTCAAGGAGAACTCACGTGAGGAAGTGGCAACAGGGGCTCGTGAGGATGCAGAGTCATTCCGGCGTGCCGTGCTCAATGTTTTGGGTGAGGAATTGACGGAGAATTTACTGGCAGCGTGTCAGGGTGATAATTGGGACGTGGTTGAGGCTCTGGTGCCGGATATCAGACAGGCTGTGAGGGGCGGGCAAACATGGCGTTCTCCTGATGCCGCTGAATTCTTTTTTAGCAATGTCAGCCAGCACCTGCATCCCCCGATGAGTGGGCTGGTAGTGTTGCTCGGTCCTGATGGATCCGGTAAAAGCACCATCGGGGATTTGGTAGCGCAGCAGCTCTACAAGCAGCCTTACAAGATTTGCCGTCGTTATGAGTATAACTTCCGCATTGTGCCTGAGTTGAAGCAACTCAAACGCGTCATTGCCAAATTACTGGGACGTAAAGCCAAGGAGGTGGAGGTCATTGATCCCGGCACCAAGGGCTCAGGGATGAATGCAGATCACAATGCATTGAAAGGCATGATCTATGTCACCTATTATGCCCTGGATTACATCCTTGGCAGACTGCCCTTGTTCAAGCTGCGTGGCCGAGGATCTCTTTTGGTGTTTGCGCGCTATTTTCACGATTACTATTACCAGCGTGGTTACGGAAAAGTCCCCTGCTGGTACTTACGTGCCCTGGAGGCTCTGGTGCCAAAGCCTGACTTGATTCTCTATCTTGACCGGGATGCCGGTGAGATCTACCGAGGCAAACCGGAGCTTGATCAGGATGAGATTG
>JBDQHQ010000107.1:0-7220 GCA_040264795.1 Akkermansiaceae bacterium
CCCCGTGCTCAAAACCCCCTCCCTGGATAAACTCCACACGGAATCCATCCGCTTCACCAACTTCCACGTTAGCCCCTTCTGCACGCCCACCCGTGCCGCCCTCATGACCGGGCGCCACCCCGCCCGCACCGGGGCTTTCCGCACCGCCAGCGGACGCAGCACCCTCAAATCCACCGAACTCACGATGGCTGAATATTTTGCTAAAGCAGGCTACGCCACTGGCATGATCGGCAAGTGGCACCTCGGTGACAACGCTCCCTGCCGACCCATGGATCAAGGCTTCCAACACGTCGTCTGGCACAAGGCCGGAGGAATTGGCCAAGCTGCCGATTATTGGGGCAACAATCAATTCGATGATACCTACGAGCGCAACGGCACCTACGAGAAATTCCAAGGCTACGCCACCGACATCTGGTTTACCGAGGCCCAGCACTTTGTCACCCAGAACAAGGAAAAACCCTTCTTCCTCTACCTCTCCCTCAACGCCCCCCATTCCCCCTACAAGGTTCCTAAAAAATGGTCCGCTCCCTATAAAGAAAAAGTCACCTGGAAAGGCGGTGCCGAATTCTACGGCATGATCACCAATCTCGATCACAACCTCGGCGAACTCAGACAAAAACTCAGCGAACTCAACATCGCCGACAACACCATCTTCATCTTCATGACTGACAACGGCTCCTCCAATGGCACCGCCAGGATGGTTCTTGAAGAAGGTGCTTACCGAGGGTTCTCCGCCGGCATGAAAGGCATGAAATCCACCGTCTGGGAAGGCGGACATCGGGTGCCCTTATTCATCCATTGGCCTGAGGGAAACCTCACAGGCGGCCAAGATCGCCCACAGCTTAGTGCCCACCTCGACATTCTACCAACCCTCGCAGATCTTTGTGGCTTAGCCCTGGATGAGAGTATTCATCGTGATGGCAACTCCTTCACGAAGGCTCTTCAATCAGCCGAGGCTGAAGCTCCACGAGATCACTACATCACCCAGCTCCACGGCGGCCCCCGCTTCGTAAGTCAGCCTGTGCCCTACCTTAGCTCCTGCGTGCTCAAAGACTCATGGCGTCTAGTCGATGGCGAAAACCTCTACAACCTACAGGACGACCCCGGCCAAGACCGGAATATAGCCGATAAGCACCCAGAAGTCGTCGCCGAGCTCCGCGCTATTTATGACAAACACTGGCAATCGATCTCATCAGAAATGACCCCCGCCTCATACGACCTCGGCAACCCCGCCGAGAACCCCACCCACCTCTGCTCCCAAGACTGGTTCCTCCCCGTGGGCAACCCACCGTGGAACTTTGGTGAAATCAACCAGCTCAAAAAAATCACCGGCCCTTGGAACGTCAACGTCGTCAAAGCAGGCACCTACAAATTCACCCTGCGCCAGTTCCCTAAAGTGGCCGATAAACCCCTCGTCGCGCTCAAGGCAAAGCTCCAGATCGCCGGCATTGAAAAGGAAGCCCCGGTCAAACAAGGCGCCAAAGAAGCCATCTTCACCCTCGAGCTACCCGCCGGCAAAACCACCCTCACCACCTGGCTCACCAATGACAAAGGCGAAACCGGCGGTGCCTACTTCACCGAGGTCGAGCTACTCAACGCAGCCGCACCAGCCGCACCATCTGCTCCCACGAGTTCCACTCCTGGCCGGGCCGACTGGCTCGATCAGGATAAATTCGGCCTCTTCATCCACTGGGGCCTCTACTCCCAGATCGGCAAGGGCGAGTGGTACATGCACGCCAAAAAGGTCCCCATCGAGGAATACTCCAAGCTCGCCAAAACCTGCAACCCGAACAAGTTCAGCGCCACCGAGTGGGTCAACATCGCCAAAGATGCCGGCATGAAATATATCGTCATCACCAGCAAGCACCACGACGGTTTCGCTCTCTTTGACTCCCAAGTCAGCGATTACAACATCGTCGATGCCACCCCCTTCAAACGCGACATGATCGCCGAGCTCAAGGCCGCCTGCGATGCTGAGGGCATCAAGCTCGGCCTCTACTACTCCCACGCCCAGGACTGGTATCACCGCGGCGGATCACACCACTACAACTGGAAAACCCCCTCCGGCATGGACGAGATGAAAGACTACCTCAACAATATCTCACTACCCCAGGTCAAAGAAATCCTCACCCAATACCAGCCCGCCATCATTTGGTATGACACCCCCCGCCGCATGACACCCGCCATGGCAGAGCCCTTCTCCAAGCTCGTGCGTGAAATCAGCCCCGGCACCCTGATCAACAGCCGCATTGCCCTCGATGGCAACAAGATGGACAAGGTCAGCCAAAAAGACCTCGACATGCTCAAGAGCCTCGACACCGATTACCTCTCCTACGCCGACCGCGAGATCCCTGCCAACAGCCCTTGGGACAAATGGGAAACCTGCATGACCCTGAACAGCTCCTGGGGATTCACCCACGGTGACAACGCCTGGAAATCCCCTAGCCGTGTGATCATGCAACTTCTCGAGGTGGTCAGTAAAAACGGCGCCTTCCTGCTCAACGTCGGCCCCACTGCCGAGGGGGAATTGCCCGCAGAATCCGTCACCGTGCTCAAACAAGTCGGTGACTGGCTCAAGCTCAACGGCGACGCTGTCTACGGTGCCCAACCCGTCTCCTTCAATCTCCCCGGCACTCCCACCGCAGAATCCCTCAAACGCAAAGCCGACAAGGAAGCCCGCTTCGCCAAGCTCAAGCGCGACGCCCCCCACACCTCCCTCGAGCGAGACTTCCCCTGGCTCGCCACCCGCAAAGACGACACCATCCACCTCACCATCTTTGACTGGCCCACGGACAACCAGCTCACCCTCGCCAAGGTCTCCCAAGACATCAAAGACATCGAAAGCATCCACCTCGCCACCGAGCCAGACAAACCACTCAAACACACCCTCAGCGATGGCACCCTCACCATCAGCCTACCCACAAAACCCGCTGGCGAGCTACCGCCCGTGCTGCGCCTGCAGCTGATGAGCGATGAGCGATGAGCGATGGGCCGCCTCCGGCGGCAGTTCGAGTGGGGAGCCACTGCGTGGCAGTTCAAGTTTAAGTGGGAAGCCGCTGCGCGGCAGTTTAAGTTGATCCTACAAAATCGCCAAGGTGGATGAGGGATAGCCGCGTAGCGGCTTCAAAGTAGGATAAGTTTTCAACTTGTCGGCAACCCAAGCATCCCAGCATGTCGACAGCTTACAAAGCTGTCCTACTTTGGCTCCGGCCACGGTGGATTTCTTAGCCCTTTGGCGCCTTTGCGTAGTCGCTTATCGGGCCTTGTGAAGGCATTTTGCTGGATTTCCCCTTTCACTCATCCTGACTATCAACGCATAAAAACCTCCCATTTTTCACTCGACCCCTCTGCTTGACGTGCTAGAAACGGAATACTTCGTGATCGAAGCAGCATCAAACCCTAACTATTTTACATTGTTAGGGTTACAATAAAACCCCAACAGACCTTCAACCGTAAAACCCACCAACAGCCATGAAAACCATCCTTCGCACCTGCCTACTCGCATCCCTCGCCATCCAGACCAGCCATGCGGCTACGATGATCACTGTGACAGACGCTGACTTAGATCCTGACGCAGGTCAGTTCGGAACCTCTTCAGTAGGCACCCTTGGACGTACTGAAACTATTACTGATGGTGCTGGTCCTCAAGATCTAACCTATGAGATCACTGGCTTGACCCTTGATGACATCGGCAGTGGGGATGACAGCGTTACTGTTACCTTTACGGCAACCACCGAGGGAGCCGTATTGAACTCAGGAGCAGACAACGCCAGCCAAGGGTTTTTAGTATCAGGAGGCTCTTGGTTAAACGCCGATGGTGAATTTGTTCAACTGCAATACAGTAATATGACCGTCAACATCAGCGGCGGGTCGGATAATGGCTTTGGAGAATTTCTTGGTTTTACTGCGTTGGCGGTTCAAAGTTTCACAGACGATGGAGACATCGCCTTCATCAATGGCGTTCAAAAAGAGTTCGGAAATGGAGACACCAGCCCATTTGCCATCGCCAATGAAGACTACGTAAAGCTCGAATATCAGGCTTCTGGTCAAGATCCCGTGACTACGGGCTACCGGATGCACACTTGGGACTTCGAGCTCTCCGTATCCGCCGTGCCCGAGCCCTCCTCTACTGCCTTATTAGGCCTCGGAGGACTGGCCCTCATGCTGCGCCGCAAGCGCAGCTGATGAAGGATGAGCGATGAGCGATAGCCGCGCCGCTTCAACTTAAACTCTACACTTAAACTCTCAAAAAACCCCTGCCCTTAACCCGGCGGGGTTTTTTTATGGCACCTTGACTGCTCCCCAACTCGAACTAGAACTAGTAACTCGAACTGCCGCAGCACGGCTCCCCAACTTCAACTTAAACTCTAAACTTAAACTGCCGCGCTAGCGGCCATCCACCCAGCTACCCCTCAAATGAGGGATGCCCATACCCCTCTTTTTTGAGCTATCTTCCACCCCATTGACTTGGCGCCTTTGCGTCTTTGCGTGACACCCCCTCTCCCAACTTCAACTTAAACTCTAAACTGCCGCAAAGCGGCGGCTATATCCGCCATCATTCCTCCGCTATCAGCCATCAGCCGCACCGCGGCTATATCCTTCATCGCTCATCAGCTGCGCTAGCGGCGCAGCCGCAGCGCGGCTCCCCAACTCGAACTAGAACTATCAACTCGAACTGCTGCGAAGCAGCAATCTCCCATGAAACTCCTCCTCTCCCTACTTCTATCTTCCATCTTCTATCTTCTATCTTCTGTGCATGCTGCAGCGGCCGAGCAGCGGGTGACCGAAGGGAGTGCAAGCGTTACCGCGCAGGGCAAGCTCTCAGCGGCCGAGCAGCGGGTGACCAAAGGGAGTGCAAGCGTTACCGCGCAGGGCAAGCTCTCAGCGGCCGAGGGCTCGCAGGGCAAGCTCTATAAACCAAATATTGTCGTCATCCTCACCGATGACCACCGTGCCGACTACCTGGGCTGTGCCGGTCACCCGATCATCAAGACCCCGCACATCGACCAGCTCGCCGCCGATGGCACTTACTTCAAAAACGCTTTTGTCACCACCGCCGCCTGCACGCCCAACCGCACGAGCATCCTCACCGGCCAATATGAGCGCAAGCACGGCATCACCTTCGGCTCCGCTGGCACGCTGACCGAGGAAGCCTTCCGTGACACCTACCCTGTCATTCTACGCAAGGCGGGTTACTTCACCGGCTACATCGGCAAAAACCACACGCCCATTGGCTGGACGGATACGCTCAGACCGCCCAAGAATGCATTAGAAAAAAAACAACGTGACCGCCACATTGCTCCTCATCACTACGGCTATCACAGCGGTGTCATGGAAAAGCACTTCGACTACTGGTATGGCAACCACAACCACATAGGATTCTACCCCAAGGGGCTGCACCCGATTTACAAAAATGCCAAAGCCCACACCCAGCCCGAGATCCTCCAGGAGGGCGCGCTGAATTTCATCAAGCAAAACCCTGAGTTCGCCGGCACCAAGGATTTCCTCAAGGCCAAACCTGCAGACAAGCCCTTCTGCCTGCTGGTCAACTTCAACGTGCCACACAGCTTCAGTGTCAACCAAATGCGCCAGCTTCCCACGGACCCCGAGCTCTACCGCAGCAGCTACCGCGATCAGATCGAGCAAATGCCCATCCCCACCACCTACATCGCCGAGGCCGACATCAAAACCCCGAAGATCCCCCGCCACGTCTACAACGGCAAATACCTGCAGGGGTACGATTTTGTCAAAAACGAGGCCGACCTGCGCGAGCGGGCGGTGCGCACCTGCCAGACAGTCACCGGAATCGATCACCTGGTCGGCGACATGGTTGCCGAGCTCAAGGCGCAAGGGCTTTATCAGAACACCATCATCGTCTTCACCTCCGACCACGGCCTCCAGTTCGGCGAGCACGGCCTCGGCGGCAAGGTCCTGCTTTATGAAGAATCCCTGCGGGTGCCCCTGATCATCTTTGACCCGCGCCAACCCGCTGACCAGCGCAGCAAAAAACCCGGCCAGCTCGCCCTCTCCATCGACATTTCCCCCACCCTGCTCGAGCTCGCCGGCCTGCCCGTCCATCCGGAAATGCAGGGCCGCTCGCTCGTGCCCATTCTTCAGCAGCAAACTGACAAGCCCGCCCCCGCCTGGCGCAAGGACTTCTTCGCCGAAAATATGTTCATGGGTCAGAACTACCCACGCATGGAGGCCGTGCGCGGCAAACGCTTCAAATACATCCGCTACTTTGATAAAAAGAAGGACAAACCCCACCACATCGCCCTGACCGCCTCGATCCGCGGCGAACAAGCCATCTATGAGGAACTCTACGATCTAAAAGAAGACCACGCAGAAACGACCAACCTCGCCACTTCCCCCGAGCACAAACACGTCTTCACCCGCTTGCGCGCCCGCTGCCAGACCCTGGTCACCGAGGCCAAAGGCAGTGACGCTTATCCTAAAACCCACAGGATCAATCCCCGCAAGGGAGGTTGAGAGTGCTGAGTTCCCCGCGCGGTATCGTTCCCGCGCCATTGATTCATTTCACCACGCTCAGGCCAAGAGCCCAGCGTCATCAGGTGTCAGGTGTAAGCCTCGCTGCGGCTCCAACCGAGAACCAGGAACCAGCCGACGCCAAAATCGGTGAAAACTTATCATTAATCGTCAATCTTTTATCTGATCACTTCTTTTAGCTGTTGGCATAGAAAGTTGAGCTATCATAATGAGGTATTCATTTATACCACCTTAGCACACGCATATTGCCTTCTATGAAATCATCTATTTTCACACTCACTTTTCTTCTCAGCGTCATCTCGATTGCCCAAGCTGAGGACAAAGCCATCACCAGCGAACTTCCTGACGATGATTACTTTGAAGTCAGCACCATCATTCCCTCACTCAATGATCCGATGCAAATCGCCATTGATCACAAAGAGCGCATCTTTATTGCGGAGCGCACCGGCCCAGTGAAGCTCTATGATCCCGCGGTAGGCATCCCCATCACGATTCACCAGCTGCCCGCCCACCACAAGGAGCGGCCGATCGAGAAGATCTACAATTACCGCGGCGGCAGTGAGTGCGGAGTCCTCGGCATTGCCCTGGATCCGGACTTTGAGAATAACAACTACGTCTACTTCTACTACTCCCCGATTGAGAAGGACTGCAACCGCCTGTCCCGCTTCACCTTCAAGGACAACCAACTGGTGGATGAAGTCAATGTGCTGGAG
>JBDQHQ010000108.1:0-7197 GCA_040264795.1 Akkermansiaceae bacterium
AGAAGCCCATAGCCGATTCACTCGATGATGCGCGTGCTCTGATTGAAACCTCCCACTACTGCAACAAAATACTCCAAGTTGGCCATATTGAGCGCTTTAACCCGGTTATGCAGGAATTAGAGGACCGGCTTAGTGAGCCCAGATTTATCGAGGCGCATCGCCTTTCACCCTTCCCCAACCGCAGCATTGACATTGGAGTGGTGCTGGACCTGATGATCCATGATTTGGAGATTATTTTGCACTTGGTAAAATCTCCCGTTCAGAGTGTGGATGCGGTTGGAGTGCCAGTCATGACCTCCCGTGAAGACATTGCCAATGCCCGCATACGATTTGAGAATGGATGTGTGGCGAATGTGACCTCCAGCAGAATCAGTCCGGAAAGAATGCGCAAAATCAGGGTGTTTCAAGGAGACTGTTATTTGTCACTGGATTATCAGGAGCAAAGTGCAGAGATGTATCGTATGGGGGCCGCAGGTATTGAAAAGGTGGAGGTCAATGTAGAGAAAGACGAGCCACTCAAGCGCGAGCTCTCCGCTTTTGTCGAGTGTGCACGGGTTGGTTCGACACCGGCTGTCTCCGGGCAGCAAGGTGCCGCAGCACTTGATCTGGCACTTGAGATTACCAATCTGATCAATCAACAAAAATAGTTCCGTTTCATGGTGATTCGCTATGTTTCACTTCTTGACCTCGCCGGCGTGAGTGTTCATGCTTAGCCAGTGGAAAAAGTTGTTATACCGCAGAAATCAATTTACCGGATATCACTGTACGGTCGTTGTTTGGAGCGGCTGCACAATAATGGCAGGGATATGATCAGTTCTGCGGCTTTGGCAACTGCTGCTGGAGTGAAGCCCTCTCAGCTGAGGCGGGATCTGGCTTATTTCGGCACTTTTGGAACCAGAGGCAAAGGTTACTCGGTGGAGGCTCTTTTAGCGGCCATTCATGAGGGTCTGGGTCGGGCTAAATTCCAACCCGTGATCATGGTCGGAGCGGGAAATTTGGGAAGGGCATTATTGCGCTATGACGGATTCAAAAAAGAGGGTTATGAAATCCTGGCTGCTTTTGATTCTGCTGCCGAGGCGCTGCGGGATAAAGATATCCCAGTGCCACTTTATTCAACGGATGAGTTGTCGGCCTTCATCAAAAAGAACAAGGTTCAGATGGCATTACTTTGCGTGCCAGGGAATTATGCCCAGCAAGTAGCCAATAATCTCATCAAAGCAGGCATACAGGGCATTCTTAACTTCTCTCCGGTGGTTCTCGAGGTCCCCCCGGATGTGACGGTCAATAATGTGGACCTGGCCCTCGAGTTGGAAAACCTCAACTATTTCATTCGTAAGCAGTAGGATGGTTTCTGCAGTATGCGGGACCCCCCTTTAATCTTCATGACTTGGCTGAGCAATGGATGCTGAGGCTTTTTTCTTTTCATCCCGATCAAAGCGCGTATCCCTTCGTCATCCATCCCAACGAGACAATCGAGGCATTTGAACACGCCATGGCAAAAAAAATAAGAATACCAATCAAGAGTGCGGCTGATATCAAGAAGATGCGCATTGCCTGTGAGACCGCCAGTGAGATTCTTCAGCTTTGCGCGAAGGCAGTCGAACCGGGCAAGACCACGGCAGAAATTGATGCCTACGCCGCAGAGCTAATGAAGGAGCGTGATTGCAAGAGTGCCTTTCTTGGTTATCGTGGATTTCCCGGTCAAATTTGCATTTCACGTAATGAAGAGGTGGTTCATGGGATTGGATCCGATACGGTCATTGAGCCCGGTGATATTCTTAAAATTGATGTGGGTATTACCAAAGGCGGGTGGATTGGAGACAATGCCACCACAGTACCTGCCGGTGAGATTGACCACGAAACCAAGTGCTTGATGTGTGCTACCGAGCAGTCCCTTTACGATGCGATTGAGCAGGCGCGGCCTGGTCAATTTCTGGCTGATGTTTGTGGTGCTGTAGAGGAGCGGGTGAAACGCTACGGTTTCACCGTAGTCAGGGAATTCGTCGGCCACGGGGTTGGGCGCAATCTTCATGAGGAGCCACAGGTCCCAAATTTCAGGCCGTCTGGTAGGTCCCCCAAGCTTCGTCCCGGCATGGTCTTGGCCATTGAGCCGATGGTAAATGCAGGAGTGGCAAGTGTAACCATTCTCAGTGATGGCTGGACGGTTATTACCAATGACCGCAAGAACTCATCTCACTTTGAGCACACTGTGTTGGTCACCAACGGCAAGCCTGAGATTCTGACAGCGCGCCCTCGTGAGGCTACCGAAGAGTTGCTTGATATTAAAATGGAAGACTGATGGCGAAGCTGCTCATTGCTGGTTACGGTTTTTTGGGACGCGCTCTCGAGAGCCATTTTGCGGCGGCAGGCTGGGAGGTGACCAAGCTCAACCGAAGTGGTAAAGGGGGTGCTATTGCCTGTGATCTGGCATCAGCAGATGACGTGGCCTCCTTGCCCGGCGATTATGATCTAGTCATCCACTGCGCCGCCTCGGGAGGAGGGGGAGAAGAATCCTACCGAAAGGTATATCTCGAGGGCACGCGTAAGCTACTCCAGCGATTCCCCGAGACACCCTATATCTTTACTTCGAGCACCTCGGTCTACGCTCAGCAGGATCACTCTGTGGTGAGTGAGGAGAGCCCTGCAAGTCCGATAAATCCTACGGCTAAAATATTGCGTGAAACTGAGCAGTTGACATTACAGGCTGGGGGAATGGTAGCTCGCCTGTCGGGACTTTACGGTCCCGGCAGATGCCACGTGCTGAAAAACTTATTGTCGGGAGAGGCCAGGATGGATGGTCAGGGTGAGCGCATCATGAATTTTATTCATCGTGATGATGTGGCCAACGCGATGGGTCTTCTGGCCCGGATGGAGTCATTTCCTGGTGGAGAGATATACAACGTAAGCGCTGAGCCGGTCAGCCAGCATGATTGTTATCTTGCCCTTTCAGAACACTTTGAGATGCCGATGCCGAGGCCGCACGAAGGGGAGGTTAAACGAAAGCGTGGCAACAGCAGCAAATGTGTTTCCAACGCCAAGCTCAAGGGCATTGGTTGGCAGCCTGTGTACGACGACTTCCTCTCGCTGGCACTGGCGTGCCGCACGGACTATTGATACGTAGGCGTTTTGTGCCTGTGGAAATAGCCGTCACCCAGCATCATTGACACCGGATAGTTGGGCAGTGGGCCTGCGTCTGGGGGGCGCGGAATATTCCGTCCCAAGGTTGCATCCTCCGGTAAAGAGTAAGCAATGTAAACGGGTGTGCCATTTTTGACTAACCTGAAAAATTTAGGTGACAGGTTCTCGTGCATGCGGATGCAACCATGAGTGCATGGACGGTGTTTCATCCACCCGGTATGGAAGCCGTAGTGAGCCTTGAACTCACACCAGTAGGGCATTGGTGTGCCCTTGAAGCTCCAGCCTGCGGGTTTGTTGCGCAGGTAGCACTGACGTACTTTGTCCCCCTTGTAGGCGTAGCCATGGCTGTTGGCGCGGTGCTTGTGATTCTTTCTAAAGATGCGAAAATGTCCCTTGGGCGTGGGAGTTGATGAGGTTCCCACAGAAACGGGCATGACGAGCAGCGGCTTGGATCCCTCCATGACATATACCATTTGATGATTGGTAGATACCTTGACCCTGACATTGGATGGATTTTGGGGAAGGGTGGCAGGACGATCGTATGCTTGATAAGCAGAAATGCCCCGACCACCTGATGAATGACCGGTGCCGCAAGAACTCAAGGCCAAAGATGCAATCAGCGATGTGAGGACAATAAGTATGAGATTGATTTTCATAGCTAGCCCAAGCATGCCTTTCCTTTTCAAGCCAGACAAGGAGGAAAAGTGTATCAATACGGCCATACGGGAGCTTGAAGCTTGCAATTTCA
This sequence comes from Akkermansiaceae bacterium, assembly GCA_040264795.1. GTDB lineage: Bacteria > Verrucomicrobiota > Verrucomicrobiia > Verrucomicrobiales > Akkermansiaceae > Oceaniferula. The sequence continues at coordinate 3,887 of JBDQHQ010000108.1, forward strand.
TCAAAAAAACCGCATCAAGCCGCGTCATGAAGACCGAAAGCATCCATAAATATCGCCCGTTTCCGGCGGTGGACCTGCCCGACAGAAAATGGCCTGAACAGACCATTACTGAGGCTCCTGTCTGGGCGAGTGTGGATTTGCGGGACGGGAATCAAGCTCTTCCCGTGCCGATGTCAATTGAGGAAAAGTTGGAGTTCTTCCAACTCTTGTGCCGCATCGGCTTCAAACAAATTGAAATTGGGTTCCCCTCGGCGGCGGATACTGAGTTCAACTTTTGTCGCCACCTTATCGAGAATGACCTGATTCCGGACGACGTCACCATTCAGCTGCTTGTCCAAACTCGTGAGCATCTCATCCGAAGATCCTTCGAGGCGATTCAGGGTGCAAAGCGCGTGATCGTGCACATCTATAACTCGACCTCGCCCTTGCAGAGGCGGATTACTTTTGGCAATGCCAGCCGTGATGAGATCAAGCAACTCGCTGTCGATGGTGCCAAGCTCGTCAAGGAGCTGGCTCCGAGCATTCCAGAGACGGAGATCATTTTACAATACTCACCGGAATCGTTCTCCGACACAGAACTTGATTTTGCCCTCGAGTGTTGCAATGCCGTGATTGACGTCTGGCAGCCCAGTCCCGAGAACCAAATGATCATCAATCTGCCGGACACGGTGCAGTGGACCACACCCAATATCCATGCAGACATGATTGAGTGGATGAGCCGTCACCTCAACCGCAGGGACTCGGTATTGCTCTCTCTCCACACCCACAACGACCGTGGTACGGGAACCGCGGCCACCGAGCTGGGCTTGATGGCGGGTGCAGACCGTGTTGAAGGCACCCTCTTCGGCAATGGTGAGCGTACGGGTAATCTCGATATTGCCAACGTGGCACTGAATATGAACAGCCACGGAATTGATACAGGACTCGATTTTTCAGACCTTCCGGCCATCCGCGCCGTTTATGAGAGGGTCACGCGCATGACCGTTCCCGAGCGCCATCCCTATGCCGGTGAGCTTGTCTTTACCGCCTTTTCAGGATCCCACCAGGATGCGATCAAGAAAGGTCTCGATGTGCGTGAGCAGCAAATTAATGATGATCCTGATACCCCATGGGCTGTTCCTTATCTTACCATTGACCCGCAGGATATCGGGCGCTCCTATGAAGCGATCATCCGAATCAACTCCCAGTCCGGTAAGGGAGGGGTGGCCTACGTGCTGGACCGCGAGCACGGTTTTGATCTTCCCAAGACCATGCAGCCCACAGTTGGTATGCTGACTTACGCCTTAGCGGATGAATTAGGCCGTGAACTCACGCCTGATGAGATTCGCGAAGTGTTTTTTGATAAGTTCGTCAACCTTGCCGAGCCACTCGCTCTGCAAGATTACGAGCTCGATCATCATGCAGGCAAAAAAGGCGAGGTTGCCTGCCATGCTGATATTTCAATCAATGGTGAGATCAAAAAAATCAGTGGGCTGGGTAATGGTCCAATCAACGCATTTGTCCATGCGCTTGAGCAAGAGGGCTTGAAAACCTTCAGTTTGACTGACTACAGATCACACGCTGTGCGTGGCGGTTCGGATGCGGATTCAGCTGCTTACATCCAGCTTCAGGATCTTGATAGCAATGCCTTGGTCTGGGGTTGTGGTGTCGATCCATCCATCGAAATGGCCGGACTCAAGGCATTGGTTTCCGCAGCGAACCTCCTCACCTCAAATCATCGCGTGTCCTAGTTATTCTCTCATGCTGCGTTTCACTATATTTGGTATCCCCGTCGTTGTTGAGCCCCTGTTTTGGTTGACCATGGCTTTCCTCGGTGGTGGGCTCAATGCCCTGCAGAGAAATTACCCTGGAGATTATTTGGGGGTTATTCTTTTTATGATGGCAGGTTTTATTTCCGTTCTCGTGCACGAGCTAGGTCATGCTCTTACCGGCTGGAAGCGTGGCGGGGGACAGGTCTGGATCAGGCTATGGGCACTGGGTGGGCTTGCCTACCAACAGGGTGGCAGCTTGAACCGGAAAAACCGTTGCGTTATGATTCTTGCAGGTCCCGGAGCGGGACTTTTACTTGCCGCGCTTAGTATTGCCTCACTGTTCGTGATATTTCCTGCCCCGGAAGCTTTGCTACGACTGCAGTATTACTTGAGGTATACCAATATTTTCCATCAGGATATGGTTACCATCTTTGCTGACAACCGACCGATCTATGGATTTTTAAACTCGATGATTTGGGTCAACGTCTGGTGGTCCGTGTTAAACTTGATTCCCATTTTTCCACTGGATGGAGGTCAATTCGCCGAACAGCTCATGAAGTCTCGCAAAAAGATGCATCAGATCGGAATGATTGCAGGAGCTCTGTGCATGCTTTTGTTGCTGAGTTTGGAGTCGTGGTTTGGACTGATTATCTTTGGGGTCTTGACTTACCAAAACTATCAGGGATATCAGCAAGCTCAATACTGACCAAACGCTCTGGATAGTCCTTGGAAAATAAGCTGAGTTACTTATGCTACGCTTATGGAAACATTCATGCAGATCATCTCGGAGCCGTTTACTTGGGGACTCATTGTCGGAATATTTCTACTGGTGATGGTGTGGCGCGTTATGCGCAAAGACATCGTTATGCTGCGCAATGAGAAAAAGCGTCTCCAAGAGGAAAACAAGGAACTGCAAGGCCACCTCAACACCCAGCTCAAGATCAATGCGACAGGTAATGATCAATTGCAGAGCCAGCTTGATGATCTTCGTGAACAGAATGAAAATTTGCGCGCCAATCTCAATGTGGCGAAGCAGAAGGCGGGACGTGCAGAGCTGCGGCACCTTCAAATCATGGAGCATGCCGTGAGTACGATGCGTGAGCAGGCACCCGGTTTTGCTCCCGCTTGGGAAAAGGCGATGCGTGAAGCCGAGGCGGCCGAGGAGGCTGCAGAGGGGGGCTTGAAGAAGCTGATGCGCAAAGTGCTTCCCGGGACAAAGCCCACACAGGCGGTCACTACCGAGGTGGAAAACACGGATGACACGGTGCCGGCCGGGTCTTGACTCTTGGCTCTTGTAACTTGATGGCGGATATGCTTTTCTCCGCCCGTCTGCCTGCCTCATGCGGGTGACAGCTCATTCTTTTTTCAATCCCATACTACCATGAAAATCGTCGTCGCATATTCCGGAGGTCTCGATACCTCGGTTCTTCTTCTTTGGCTCAAGGAAAAGTACAACGCTGAAATTATCGCTTACTGTGCGGACGTAGGCCAAGGCGAGGAATTAGACGGGCTGGAAGAGAAGGCATTGAGCACTGGTGCAAGCAAGTGCTACATCGGAGA
>JBDQHQ010000109.1:0-7112 GCA_040264795.1 Akkermansiaceae bacterium
CTGCGGCGTGATGACGTTGCAGCTGACCATGATCCAGTAGGCCCAGGCGTAGTCACCGAACGCACGGTTGATGAACGCGTAGCTCTCGAAGGGGTTGCCCGAGTACCAAGCGATGAAGAACTCCATCGAGTAGGCGTATCCGACGATGGTTCCTGTCAGCAGGATGATCTTCGCCATGTTCTCGATGTGCTTCATGGTGATCAGGTCCTGAAGACCGTAGATGTATCTGGCGGGGATCATGATGGTAAGCACCATCGCAAATCCACCAAACACAGCACCCGCAACAAAGTAAGGCGGGAAAATCGTCGTGTGCCAGCCGGGCACTACCGAGGTGGCGAAGTCGAAGCTCACCACCGAGTGCACGGAGAGCACCAAGGGAGTAGACAGGGCGGCCAAGAGCAGGTAGGCAACCTCGTAGTGACTCCACTGGCGGTTGCCGCCACGCCAACCGAGTGAGAAAATTCCATAGAGTAGCTTGCGGATACCGGGCTTAGCGCGGTCACGGATGGTTGCCAGGTCAGGCACCATGCCAAGATACCAGAAAATCAGGGAAATCGTGAAGTAGGTCGAGACAGCAAATACGTCCCAAAGCAGAGGTGACTTGAAGTTCTGCCAGATGGCGTTCGCATTGGGAATGGGGGCAAGGAACCACACCATCCACAGACGACCGACGTGGAACATCGGATAAATACCGGCACATATCACCGCGAAGATCGTCATCGCCTCCGCCGCCCGGTTAATGGACGTTCGCCAGTTTTGCCTGGTCAGGAAAAGAATCGCTGAAATCAGGGTTCCAGCGTGGCCGATACCAATCCAGAAAACGAAGTTAACAATCGGCCATCCCCACATGGCACGGTTGCTGTTTCCCCATACCCCGACACCCGTGGATACGAGATAAAACAAGCCACCACCAACACCGACAATAGCGATGATGGCACTGGGGATAAAGAGCATCCACCAGATGGCGGGCTGCCTGTTTTCTAGAATGCCACAGATACGCTCGGTGATCCAGTTGTAGGAGCGGTTGTTGAGAATGAGCTTCTCACGCTCCATGACCGGGATAACGGGCTTATTTGGGTCTTTTTCGATCGTGGTATCCGACATGGGAAATGATGATTAGGAAGTTGGTGACTGTTATGGAAACAAGAGGTGACCCCGCTTAGTGCATGTTAATGGTGGCACGGCCAATGGCGTTGGCGCGCGGCATTTTCGGGTTAGGATTCTTAACACGAGCGAGATAAGTGGTGCGTGGCAGAGTGCCGACGTAATGGAGCAACTCGTAGTTACGTGCTGAATTACGAGAACGTACCACCTGAGCCTTGTCTCCATCTTGAAGGTTACCAAAGGTGATGGCGCTTGACGGACATGCGTCCTGACAAGCCACACGCACGGAATCGAGCTTGGGACGAAGCTCGCTGTCGGTCATCTTGACATCCACAGACGATCCACCGGCAATCGTTGCCTTGTTTTTGAGTCTGGCTTTGACCTTGGCCTTGGCTGATTGAATGCGCTGCACACAGTAGGTGCACTTCTCCATGACACCACGCATACGCACGGTAACATTCGGGTTGCGCTGTAAATGAGGTGCTTCGCCAATCGCTTTCTTGCCCCCTGGACCCTTGTAGAGATTCTTTTCAACCAGTGGGTTGCGCTTGTTGTAGTCAAAGAAGTTAAAGCGGCGTGCCTTGTAGGGGCAGTTGTTAGCACAGTAACGCGTTCCAATACAACGGTTGTAGGCCATGGTATTCAGTCCGTCCTCGGAGTGAACCGTAGCGTTAACCGGGCAGACCGTCTCACAGGGAGCGGACTCACACTGCATGCAAGCCACTGGCTGGGGAATCATCTCGGGATTGTCCTCGTCACCATCAACGGCAGAGAAATAACGATCCATGCGGATCCAGTGCATCTCACGACCCATGGCCACCTGCTCCTTACCGACAACCGGAATGTTGTTCTCAGACTGACAGGCTACCAAACAAGCGTTACAGCCGATGCAGTTGTTGAGGTCAATGGTCATCGCCCACTGCTGGCGCTCATCAAAGAGATGCTTGTCGGCTTTTGCCTTGTCGTGCCATGTTGAACTGCCCTTGGGCTTGTAGAGTGAAATATTCTCAGGAGCGTGCGAGTCCATGCCCTGGGTCTTGACGCCCTTCAGTTGGGCGTCGAAGTCCTTCTTCTTGCCGTGGTAGTCGTGCTCCATGGTGGAGATCTCACGTGCCAGGGCGCGCCCATACATCGCGTGGTGCTCCTGGGTCATGGCGATGGGATAGCGCTTATTTGCATCTTCAACCTTGCCCCCGGTGGCGAGGTAAGGCGTGTTGGCCGTGCGTAGCGAGTAGGCGTTAAAACCACGGTTGACACTCACCAGGCTGACATCTTTTTCACAGCATGAGCCGCGACCAAGTTCATCGTGCTCATCGAAGCCCTGACCGTAGCCCAATGAAATAGAGACCACGTTGTCTGCGTGACCAAAGCCGATCATCACGGCAACCTCAAGCTCACGGCCATTGACAGTGAGTTTGACCACAGGGTTCGCGTGATCCTTGCCTTCGCCGTCGGGACCGACACCGGCATTTTCCACTTCAATGCCATACACCTTGCCTTTGGGTTGGAGCTTGAGGATTTCATCATAGACCCCCATGTCCTTGGCGGTTTTGGGAGACACGACGGCAACGTTGTCCCAGCAAACCTTGGTGATGGGATCGGGAGCTTCCTGAAGCCAGGCGTTATTAATGTAGCGACCATCGTAGATGGAGCCGTCGGTGGCAAAGACCACCTCCAGATTACTGATGCTGGGCACAGCTGGCAAGGAAATGGCTGCGATGGAGGGCAACGAAATATTAGGCGAAGCAGGGTAAGCGGAGCCCTTCCAGAAACCATCACGCAGGAACTTGAGCCAGCTTTTCTCAGAGCCGTCAGCAAGTGCCGCGAAGGTCTTGCGGACCGCATCGTATGAAACTGATGTTGTCTCACCCTCTTTGGCAGAATCAAACAACTTGCCGTCGAGCAAAGCCAAAAGCAAATCAAGCTCAGAAACGCCATTATAGAGTGGCAGAATCAGTGGCTGCACGATGGTAACCGTGCCATCAGAGGCGCGTCCATCCCCCCAGCTCTCCAAGTAATGGGCAGCCGGCACGTGCCAATCAGCCGCATGAGCGGTGGCATCGGTGCGTAGTCCCAGATGAATGAGCTTGGTGTTTTTCGCTGCTGCGGCAAAACCATCCGCGTCGTAGACAGGATTGGCTGGTGTCAGTAGAATGACCGCATCAAGTTGCTTGGCATTGAGATCCTTGATCAGTGACTTGATGTTACCACGCTGGCCACGCTCCGTGATAACGGGCTTGAGGGTCTTGCTGTAATTACCAAGAACACTGTTGATGGTGATGCAGATATCGTGAAGCTCGCGGTTTTGGCGGGAGCCGGCAAGCACGACGGATTTTCCACGGTTTGCCTTGAGATCGTTGGCGCACTCAGCCGCCCACTTTTTCTCTGTGTCGGAGAGCTTGATTCCGCCTTTGACCGCGCAAGTTAACCCCAGATGATTGGCAATTTGAGCGGCAACGGCAGTCACCTGGCTGGGGGCGATACGTAAGCGATGATCAGCCATTCCACCTGTGAGGCTAAAGCCGCCCTCCACTATGTAGAGGCGGTTCATCGCCTTGGCGTTGGCTTTCTTGTTGTATTGAGCGCCCTCGGGGAAGCGGTTTTTGAAGAAGCCGCTGACCGGACCCTGTCCGTCAAGCTCGAGGAAGTCGCTGTCCAGAGAGAGAACTACCTTGGCGCCTGAAAAATCAGCCGCAACATCAGCACCCGCACCAAATGCAGCAGCATTGGCTTGCTGGCGGCCCTCACCACTCAAGGGCTCGTAGTTGTAGAAGCTGGCATTGGCAAATTTTGCCTTCAGCTCATTGACCAGGCGGCTGCGGGTGGGCGAGTCGTCCTCACCGAAGACGAAACCGATCTTGGCATTGGGAGTAGCGATTTCACCGAGAGCCTTCTCGAAAGCGGCACGCTCAACTATGGTGCCATTATTAAGAAAATCACGTGAGCGGGCAGGATCATACATGTCCAGAACAGACGCCTGGGTGAAGGAATCCGTGCCACCGTGCTTGTCGAATAACTTGTTGGGCTCGAGTTTGGTGGGGCGTCCGTCGTGAGTAGTCACCACCAAGGGCACAGCACCGTTGCCGCGAGGCATAGAGCTTGCAAAGTGAACCGGCTTGCCCGGCACACTCCACTCGGGAGACTCGTTGAAAGGAACAATCAGGCTCTCCGGGCGGCGGCAAGCAGCCAGGCCCATACCAGCAAGGGCAGAGGAAGCACCCATGAGCTTCATGAAGGAACGACGAGAAACTTCACGCTCCTCCTCGGTCTCCATTTGGGCGCTGCCGTCAATAAATTCGCGGTCCAATGCGTCTTGAAAGCGTTCAGTGCCCTCAAGTTCGCCGAGGCTTCTCCAGATCTTGGTGCCACCATCGTTGGCGGCGTTGACAGCTGAATCTGGTTGGTTGTTTTTCCGGTTGCTCATGTGCTTGGTAGGAAAGTAATGGGTATATAATAGGATATACGAAATGGATGTGAGATCTGGAGCTCCTTAACGGTGGCAAGTTGCGCAGCTCTCTTTGGGGTGAATGCTCCAGTTTTTCTTCAGCAACTCGCCGAACTCTTTCTGGGTGGTGATACGCTCACCGTCCTCGTTCTTGATGTCGTTCTCTTGGAGATACTTGGCCACGTCATAATCTAGATTGTAGACTTCTTCGAGTGGGCGCAGGTGATTCTCAGGCTCGCGGTGACAATCCAAACAGAAGGCCATGCTGAGGCTCTTCGCATGGTGCACTTTTTCCATTTTGTGGATGTCGCCGTGGCAGGACTGGCAGGACACGCCTCGATTCACGTGAGCGGAGTGATCAAAATAAACATAGTCAGGGGATTTATGAATGCGTACCCACTTGATGGGCTTTTTCACGGCACCCTCGATCGGGGCATGGTCTTCATCCACGCCCATCGCAGCACGCAGAGGAGCCAGCTTGGGACTTCCCTTTTGAATGTGCTCGTGACAGTTCCAACAGGTATTGGCAGTCGGCACCCCTGCGGATGCGGACTTGTCCACTGAACTGTGACAGTAACGACAATCCATTCCGAGCTGATCCACATGCAGAGCATGATCATAATCAATGGGTTGATCAGGCTGATAGCCTACTCGCTGAGCCTTGGGAGTAGCATAGTATGAAAATGCTGCAGTGAGCCCAATTACTACAAAAATCAAGCATACCGCGATCTTCAGCGGCAGCAAATTGGTCCATCGAGGGAAAAAATTAGCCATGACGTCACGCGGGTTCTAGTGATTGTGAAAGATTTCACAAGCAAATTTTTTAGAAAGAATCCCATCAGCTCTCTGGTATTCTAGGTTTGGTTTTTAGCTGATCTCAAAAGGGCACCTCTTGCTGAGCGAATCCGAGACAATTCTGCACCCCAAGCATCGTGTAAAATGACGATATCCAAATCCCTCGAAAAAGGTTAACAATCTCTTCCGCTTTGAGATCACCGCCTCTTATTTAGCCGGCAACGCTTAAAACTCCAATGATTTATTCCATGCACATGGCATTCTGTAAGAGATCCCAGATTTTCCTGGGTGCAATCACGGCACTCTTCTCGTTAAGCATCCAGATAACTGCCAGTGGCTCCTCGGTCAGCCCTTCCCCCAACATCATTCTCATCCTCGCCGATGACCTCGGCTACGGGGACTGCACCGTCACCAACCCGGAGTCCAAAATCAAAACCCCGCATCTGGAGCAGCTTGCCCGGGAAGGGCTCAGCTTCACTGACGCCCATGCCGCAGCCAGCACCTGCACCCCCTCCCGTTACGGCCTGCTCACCGGTATTACCCCCGTGCGCACCGGAGTGCTCAACACCCTGCTCAGCGAGGGCAAGCCCATCATCTCGGAAGAAGAAAAAACCATCGCCCATCTGCTTCGGGACCAGGGATACGCCACCCACATGATCGGCAAGTGGCACCTGGGCTTTGATACGGGGGGCAAGAAAAAGGACTTTGATTTCGACAAGCCCTTCGTCGGCGGACCTCTGGACCGTGGTTTTGACACTTACTTTGGCATCCATTCCTCTCCCGGAGCCTTTCCTCTCTTTTATCTCAAGGACCGCAAGGCCCTGGCAAAACCCTCGGAAAAAACCTCTTGGGAGAAAATGAAAACAGGAGGGGGAACGGCTACCATCAAAGGCCTCAAGTCTCCTGACTTTGAACTCGACCAGGCCAGCCCGACCTTCTGCCAAAAAGCGGTCGAACTCATCAACAATCACGCTGCTTCAGAGTCCGGCCAGCCCTTCTTCCTCTACTACGCCTCCCCCATCCCTCACTCCCCTTGGGTTCCGAGCAAAGCATTCAAAGGCACGAGCGACCACGGCGATTACGGAGATTTTGTCATGCAGCTCGACGATGTTGTCGGCCAGATCAATCAGGCACTGAAGGACACCGGGCTCGATCAAAACACCCTGCTCATCTTCACCAGTGACAACGGTCCCGGCCCGCACGCCACGCGCCTGATGACAACGAAAGGCCACCTTTGCGCCGGCCCCCTGCGTGGCAGCAAAGCCAGCATCTACGAGGGTGGTCACCGCGTTCCCTTCATCGCCAAGTGGCCTGGCAAAATATCACCCGGCAGCAAAACCACTACCATCATCAACTTCACCGACGTTTTTGCTACTCTCGCCGAGTTATTTGACTCTAAAATGACCGCCTACCCATCAGCAAAGGATTCTCACAGCTTTCTGCCCGCCCTGCTGGGCAGCTCTAATACACACACCCGCCCTGCCATGATCAACGGCCACTACTCCATCCGCCAAGGCCCCTGGAAACTGAGCTCAAAAGGAAACCTCAAACACTCCGACTCCACCAAGATCAAAGCCAGCCAATTTGAGCTCCATCACCTCACCGACGACCTCGCCGAGCAAAACGACCTCGCCAGCGACCAACCGGAAAAATCAAACCAGCTTTTAGAACAGCTCCAAAGCTTCATCAAGCAACGCGAATTGAAGTAGTGTTTGGAGTTCTCCGTTATCAGTTATCCGTCATCAGTCATCAGCCAACAGCCATCAGC
>JBDQHQ010000110.1:0-7067 GCA_040264795.1 Akkermansiaceae bacterium
CCAGTTTTTACCCGGGCCGGCTAGCAGTCAGCTTGGCGCGGCGATCGGCTATGAGCGTGCGGGCTGGCTTGGTGGGCTCGCGGCGTGGTTGGGTTTCACCTTACCCTCGGCCTTGCTGATGATTGCTTTTGCCGCAGGCATGGGAAGTATTGAGGGCTGGTTTGGTAGCGGTTGGCTGCACGGGCTTAAACTCGCCGCCATCGCGGTAGTTGCGGTTGCCTTGTTGGGTATGCGCAAAGGCTTGTGCCCACGCTGGCCTGAGATGCTGCTGGCAGTGGTGGCTTTGATCGTGCTGAGCATGCTGCCGATCATCTGGATTCAGCCCCTGGTGATTCTTGTGGGTGGTTTGTTGGGGATGATGGCATTTCACAAAGAGGAGGCAGCACTCATGGCCGGCGAGTCTGTTGATGAAGCAAATCCTGTTGCAGGGGTAGCCGCGATGCGGGGCCTGGTAATTGCCAGCTTGCTGATGCTGGTGATGATCGTGGCTCCTTTACTGCTTGGGGGTGGTAAGGACGCGCAGGCAACAGGAGGATTGCTGCGCGCGGGTGCCTTGGTTTTTGGCGGAGGTCATGTAGTATTGCCGCTGCTTGAGTCAAGTAGCGTGGACACGGGGCTCTTGGCCAAGGATACTTTTCTCGCGGGTTATGGTGCCGCTCAGGCAGTGCCAGGGCCACTCTTTACCTTTGCAGGATTTCTAGGAGCTTCCATGGAGCTGTTCGGCAATGCCTGGCTAGGCGGAGCTGTTGGCATCATCGTCATTTTTCTCCCCGGAATGGTTTTGCTTGCCGGAGGTTTGCCTGTTTGGGACAGGCTCAAGCACTTTGCCTGGGCGCGTGCCGGTGTCAGGGGTGCCAATGCCACGGTTGTCGGGCTACTGGCCGCGGCTTTGCTTGGTATGCTGACCGGTGGTAGTGTCGGTGGCATTCTTGATGGCGCAGGCATTCTATTGCTGGCCCTGGCGATTTATTTCAAGTGGCTACCGGTTTGGTTGCTGGTTGTCATCGCCGCGCTCACCAGCGGTTTTATGTGTTGATAGCCGTTTAGGCGCTGCAAAGTGCCACTGCCTTGGGCAGGAATTCAAACGCATCCTTGGTACTGGGCACGTATTCCTGGCCAATGTAGCCGTCAAATCCGGTGGCTGCGATTGCCTGTGCTATCGGAGGATAGTTAAGTTCCTGACTTTCATCAAACTCATGCCTGCCGGGGACTCCCGCGGTGTGATAATGGCTGATGTGCTGATGGTAAGTCTGAATGGTTCTTATGACATCGCCCTCCATGATCTGCATGTGGTAGATGTCATAGAGGAGCTTCAAATGATCCGAGCCGACGCGCTCACAGAGAGCGGCGCCCCATGCAGTGTGGTCACACTGGTAGTCAGGGTGGTCCACCTTGGAGTTGAGTAGCTCCATGACCAGAGTGATGCCATGCTCCTGAGCCAGCGGGATGAGCGGGGCAAGGCCTTGGGCGCAGTTCTCGAGGCCCTCTGCCTCGGACAGACCCTCTCTGTTACCGGAAAAACATATGACTTGTTTCACGCCGAGCCCTGCTGCTGCCGGGATGAGCGTTTCATAAATACGGTGCAGGGCAGGGTGAAAGTCCGGGTTGTTGAAGCCTTTTTCAATTTCCCCGATGCCATGCTCGTCCGGATGTGCCGCGGTAATGGAGCAAGCCATGCCATTGGCCTGTGCGATGGGGATCTCATCGAGTTTAAGCAAATCAAGGCCTGTAATGCCGAATTGGAGGCATTTTTTGCAGAGTTCATCAAGTGGGGTGGAGCCAAAGCACCAGCGGGAAACGGAATGTCTGATCATGGTTGCAAGAAAGCAAAGAGGTAATATAGTCAGACGTGAATGGGAAGCAGGAATCCTGCCAGCGGATCATGAGCAAGCACTGGATTTTCTGACCCGAACCGATTTTTTTAGCAACCAGTCCGGCCCGCATGGGTTCAATAGAGGACGATCTCAAAAAACATTTTTAAATAAGACTATGAAAGGAAGTATCATCACTCTGGTAGGAGCTCTTGTCATTGGCGGTGCGGGCGGGTTTATGTTTGGTAAAAGTGGCGGCCCCGGAGTGAATGGGGAGGTGATCGAGGAGGCACGCTCAGCGCGTAGGAGCAGTAGCTCGGAATCATCTCCTGTTTATTCAAGGTCAGGCACGAGAGAGGACGTGAACCGGGGAATGCGTGTAGATAGTGCTGCCGAGGCGATGTCACTCCCGGGTCAGAATACGAGGTTGCGCGCACTGATGAATTACTATGCGGGTTTATCTCCCTCTGAATTCAAGGGTGAGGCTGACAAGCTTGAGGAGCTGCCATGGAGTGAGCGCATTATGGTGGGTTATTTGCTGTTTGCACAGTGGGGGGAGCAAGACCCGACCGCGGCGATGGATTACACCAAAACGATGGGTTTTTCAGGCATGTTTGTCAAAAAAACGGTGATTCAAAGTTGGGCTTCCAAGTATCCGCAAGAGGCCGCTGATTATTACGCCAACAATGCGAGTGAATTCCGAATGGGGGCGATGATGGGAGGAAAAGGCCGCGGGGGTGGTTCAGCAGCCTCGGTCATTGCCATGGAATGGGCACGACAAGACAGTGAGGCAGCAATGGCTTGGGCCAAGACTCTGGAGGGAAGTGATCAGAGTGACGCGATGAAAGGTATTTTCAGACAGGCAGCTACCGATGACCCAGCAAAGGCTGCTGGCATGCTGAGTTCGATTGAGGATGACAAGGCTCGGGAGAGTGCTCAAAACACCATTGCCAGGGAGTGGGGTGGCAAGGACTGGGGTGCGACCAAGGCATGGATTGCAGGATTACCTGCTGAACAGCAGGAAGCGGCAACGGCAAGAGCCTTGCGTGGTTTGGCCGACACCGATCCAGCGGCAGCAGCAGCTGAAATCGGATCCCTGACCACAGGGGAGGATCTTAGTGATACCATGGAAAGCATTGCTCGCAAGTGGGGCCGGGATGATCCTCAGGCAGCAGCCGATTGGGTTATGCAGAGTGGAGACGAGAATGCCAAGGCAGAGAGCATTGGAGATGTAATGGCATCCTGGGTTGGCCAGGATCCGGTAGCGGCGCTTGATTTTGTCAATAGCCAGCCGGAGGGAACCGTGCGTGATCGTGCGGCATCATCATATGTGATTTCCAATCAAAGTGGCGATATAGGAGAAAATATCCAGCTAGCTGAAACCATTGGAGACGAGGGAATGCGTCGGCGTGCGATTGGCATTACGGCTACGGCATGGATGCGCCAAGACAAAGAAGCGGCAAGCCAGTATCTTGATACGACTGAGGCCTTGAATGACAAATCAAGAGCACGGATCAAGCGCTTTGCCGAAGCGGGCGGGCACTAAGGGAAATCAAGCCTGCGCTTGAGCGACCTGGTTTTCGATATCTTCAATGAGGTCGAGCTCGGGGCGGAAGTCCGCCGCGTGGTAGGAGCTTCTTACCAGAGGGCCGCTGGCGACATGGCGGAAGCCCTTGCTCAAAGCGATCTCCTTATACTCGTCAAACTTTTCCGGTTTGATGTAGTCTACTACCGGTAAGTGGCGAGGGGTCGGGCGTAGATACTGGCCAAGTGTTAAGACGGTGACATCGTGTGCACGCAGGTCATCCATGGCCTGGATGATTTCCTCTTCTTTTTCTCCAAGACCGAGCATGATGCCGCTTTTGGTAACCACTTTACCTCCGGCGATCGCCTTTGCTTTTTTCAAGACACTGAGTGAGCGTTGATATTTAGCACGGCTTCTGACCAAGGCGGTCAGGCGCTCCACGGTCTCGATATTGTGGTTGAAGATGTGGGGGCGGGCACTCATGCAGAGCTCGAGCGCGAAGTCCTTGTCATTGAAATCAGGGGTGAGAACCTCGATGATAATACCCGGGTTATGCTCACGAACCGCTTCAATGACTTTCTTGAAGTGCTCGGCACCGCCATCACGCAAGTCATCACGGGCGACAGCGGTGATCACCACGTGCTTGAGCTCCATGCGCTTGCAGGCTTCAGCAACTCGCTGAGGTTCATCCTCCTCGAGAGCATCGGGGCGTGCGGTTTTGACAGCGCAGAATCCACAGGCACGGGTGCACTTTTCCCCAGCAATCATGAAGGTAGCTGTGCCATGACTCCAGCACTCCCAGCGGTTCGGGCATTGTGCCTCCTCACAGACAGTAACAAGATTGAGGTCCTTGACCAGGGACTTGGTCGACCAGAATTTGGGGTCATTGGGAAGACGTACCTTGATCCAATCCGGCTTGCGCTCGGTATGGAGTGCGGGATCCATTTTCATCCGCGGGCCGTGACAGTTCATGTAGGGCTTGTAACCGCGGAACCCCAAGTTTCAAGTTTGAAGTTTGCGGGATCAGGCAATATGGAGCTCAAGTGTTGATTCTGACGCGTGTTTGCCGTTGACCAAAATTTCGATTTTGTGAGCTCCCGGGTAGTGCCGGCGGGTAGTGACTTTCTTGAAGGGGTGGGATTTTTGCAGGGTGACAGTCTGGCCTGGCTTGAGGCGTAGGTTTTTCCACTTGAAGACCTTGGCTGTGGTTTTGCCATTGGATCTCATGTAGTGGACCGCGTAGTCGATCACCACATACTGCTTATGTTTGGAAAGAGAACTCACTTGGGCTTCGATGCCGAGTGAATCACCCAGAATGAGGTGCGTAGAGGACAGCATGGGCGCACTCACTTGCAATTGAGGTTTTGGGGTGAATCCAAGGAGTGGAAAAACTCCGGGGTGGCCTTCTTTGATCAGGCTGCGCGTTGCGTGGCGGATGACCCACTCTCTTGCCGTCACTTTTTGCCCCTGCCAGGCTTTGCATGTCTCGATGACAAGCTCCGGGTGATCCTTGGAAATGTCGTTTAGATTATTGGCAACCGATCTCCTCACATAGTCGGAGGGGTCGTCCTTTAAATTTTCCAGCAGGGAGATGACCGGTGCCGGGTTTTCAATGTATTGTGGCAAATGCTTACCCCAGGGTAGGCGTGGCCGTATGCCCTCGGATGCCAACCGACGCACATGTTCATCGCTGTCCAGACACCACATCTGCATTTGGTTATAGGTTTGCTCAGGATGCACTTCGAGGAAACTGCGTATGGCAAATTCAGCGCTAAAGAGAGGCGTCAGGTAGCGCAGCAGGGGTAAGGCGATATCAGGATGGTTGAGGCCATGTTTCGCCACGTAATCGACAATGGGCCACGCGGCGAAGTAGTAATCGTTTTCCTCTTCATGGTCCCGAGGCCAGTGTTCCTTGAGTTCGCTCAGTATGTAGGCTGTTTCAGGAAATGAAGATGGTAAATGAACATTCATCACGGTGATGAGATGACGCACCCGGTCTTTGAGCTCAAGCTGATGGAGTGAGGACAGAGCCGCGTTTCTAAAGCTCTCTGCACTAAAACGGGCTCCTGAGGCCAACAAGGCATCGATGATGCGATCCACTGCGGCCTCGCCAAGACCTTCCTTTGTCAGTGTATGCTGCGCCATTGCCGGTTGAGTTCTTTCTACGTCATGATGGCAAAGTATTTTTGCCCAGAGAGCAAGAGGATTTGATCATGGAGGGACGATTTGACGGCGTGTATTACAAGTCTTCAGATGTGATGACTTAAACGGACTCGCAGGCTGATTTTGCTGGTCATGGCTCGTAGCGATAGACGATTTGCGTGCCTCGGCGCAGGTAGGGCAGGGGGATATACGAGGTGCTGACACGATCGCTGCCATTCCAATGCTGGTGTGCTACCTTGACACTACTGCGATTGGCAACTCTTAGGATAATTGCGGTATGATTCTCATCGGTGTAGGCATAGGGGTAGCGCGCATTTGAGAATTGGATGACATCTCCCGGGCGCACTCCCTCTGTTTGCCAGTTCACACGCCTGCCCCATTTATAACCGTGGTGATACCTTATTCCGGCATAACGATACGCCGAGTTGACAAAGTCCCAGCATTCACCGTCGCCGACTGTTTTGCCCACATTCAGATAGGCGAATTCGACAATTTTCAGAGCAGTCGGACTAGGTTCGCCGATTTGCCTGACAACCGGCCGGGTTGTTGTGCCGTGGCTTCCTGATTGCGGGGCGCAAGAGAGCAGGCAATTCACAGCAACAATCAAGCATGGGTAATAGATACGGCCTCCGCTCATGGTGATCATTGGTTCTGTCAGGCCGCGGCATGACGGCGCTGTGATGGGGGTATCTAAGCTAGTAAATACTCGGAGGGGCTGAGCGTCAAGTAGCCATATCATAGGCCCTAGGAGTCATAGCTGTCATGTTTGGCTTCAATGAAGCGTATGTAATATATTTCCAAAGGGCATGTAGGCGATGCATTCATGGATGGACATTTGCTCATTTCAAGCGAAGCTCGTCCCGATGCCAAATGCCGGGTCATTATTGGGAGATCGCCAGCCGGAGCTATTGTCTCCTGCGGGAAATTGGGATTGTGCCCGGGCGGCGGTGGCCAATGGGGCGGATGCCATTTTCTTCGGGTTGCCCAAATTCAATGCGCGCTTGCGAGCCGATAATTTTACCGAAGATGATTTGCCAGAGCTCATGGAGTTCTTACATGCTCATGGAGTTCGTGGATTCGTTACGATGAACACACTCATCTTCACTGGGGAGATGCAGGCGGCTGAGGAGCAGCTGCGCTTGCTTGATGCCAGTGGCGTCGATGCCATCATTGTCCAAGACCTTGGGCTTGCCCGCCTGGCAAGGCACGTTGCCCCGAACCTGGAAATTCATGCCTCAACCCAGATGACAATCACCTCGCCTGAGGGATTGCAGTTTGCTGACCAACTTTACAAGCTTGATAGGGCCGTGTTGGCGAGAGAGCTCTCACTCAAGGAAATCGGTAAGTTCAATCCTGCCGAGTGTGTGCCTCTTGAGGTGTTTGTTCATGGCGCTTTGTGTGTGGCATACTCAGGGCAGTGCCTGACGAGTGAGAGTCTGGGCCAAAGATCCGCTAACCGTGGAGAATGTGCCCAGGCATGCAGGATGCCCTATACCCTTGTCGTTGACGGGGAAGAGCGTGACATGAAGGAAGTGCGTTATCTGCTCAGCCCACAAGACCTTGCAGCG
>JBDQHQ010000111.1:0-6923 GCA_040264795.1 Akkermansiaceae bacterium
ATGCCTTATCTCCGCGCCGCGAGCCTATTCGCAGGGAAACTAATGGTGACTGTAGCTCAGGGGTAGAGCCCCGGAGAGTGCTGCCGGTTGTCGCGGGGTCGAATCCCGTCAGTCACCCCATACACTCACTTGTAAAGATGGGGTGCCCGGG
This sequence comes from Akkermansiaceae bacterium, assembly GCA_040264795.1. Lineage (GTDB taxonomy): Bacteria > Verrucomicrobiota > Verrucomicrobiia > Verrucomicrobiales > Akkermansiaceae > Oceaniferula. The sequence continues at coordinate 152 of JBDQHQ010000111.1, forward strand.
AGGTCGATGCCCTCTACTATTTTCATTCTTTTACCCTGCATAGCATTTGTTAAGCTTACCATTATCGCTACACTCTATCTCGAAAACGGTTTACGGTTCATCAAATGTCCAAGCTAGAAGATGTCATTGGTTACAAATTTAGTGATGCGTCTCTTCTGACGCAGGCATTGACACACCCTAGCAAAACCTTTGAAAGCCAGGCCCTATGTCCGCACAACCAGAGGTTAGAATTTTTGGGTGATGCAGTGATTCAGCTTGTACTGACGGAGCGGCTCTACAACATGTTTCCGGAATTTCCCGAGGGGCAATTGACAAAATTACGTGCACGTCTTGTCTCCCGAAGCGCTTTGTTTAAGTTTGCAGATGGGATTGGTTTGGGAGAGTCAATGATTATGGGGAAGGGGGAGGAAGCCTCCGGGGGGCGCAGCAGGGTATCCACCCTGGCTGATGCCTTTGAAGCGGTGATGGGTGCGGTGTATCTTGATGGGGGACTTGGTGCGGCCAAGGCTGCCATTGAGAAGGTGTGTGATGATTCCATCGAGCAGCTTGCACAATCACCTGAAGAGAAAAACCCCAAGGGTGAACTCCAGGAGGCACTCCAGGCATTGGCGCCTGAGAGCCCCTCCTATACCCTTCTGGAGGAGGTGGGCCCGGACCACTCCAAAAGATTTAAGATATCTGTGGAGTGGCAGGGTCAACTACTTGGCAAAGGCATGGGTAAAAGCAAGAAAGATGCAGAGTCCAGAGCCGCCAAGGACGCCCTCAAAAAAAAGAAGTGGCAGGGTGATTCCGATTGAGATGATCTGCTCTCCCGGCTCAATACGGCTTTGGTGCCGGCATTGCCCATGGCTGAGCTTAGCCCCGTAGCAGGGTAAGAACGGCGACACTATGTGCTCCATGTTTTAACATGACCTTGGTGCATTCATTGGCAGTTGATCCTGTAGTGAAAATATCATCAATGAGGATAACACGTTTTCCTTTGATGCGCTCTCTGTGCCTGGGCCTTATTTCAAAGGCTTCGTGCAGATTTTTCAGACGCATGGAGCGGCTGAAGCGAGTTTGTGAGGCAGTATTGCGGCGGCGTTTCAAAACATTCATGCAGCGCAAGCCTGTTCGCTTGCCGAGGCAGCGTGCCATCTCTTCGGCTTGATTGAATTTTCTTTTCCGCAACCTGCTCCAGTGAAGTGGCACAGGCACTAGAATTCCGCCGTCAAGATATGGCCTGAACCTAGGGTCGTCACCAAGACCGGTTTCCAGGAGCTTTGCGAGTTCATGAGAGAGGTGTATCTGTCTGCTGTATTTGAAATCATGGAGCAGGGATATGCCAAGACCATCAGCATGGAGGGGTGCTCGGGCAAATTCGAAGTCGAGATTGAGGTTATTGCAATTGGGACATACGAAATCTGTGGTGATTTCACCGTCGTAACACTCACCACAAAGCTGACAAAAAGGGGCCGCGGTATAATTGAGTGAATCAGAGCATGACTGGCACAGGTGCTGACCATGTGTCAGAGAGTGCTCGCAAAGCTGACAATGCGCAGGGTATATAAAATCCAAGATTCTCCGGGTCTGACTGAGCATGGAGGCGATGTTGAGGTGTTGTTGTGATGGTCTCCCGATGATCTTAAGCCTCTGATTGATGTTTATTATACAACACTTGGAGACTGATATGTACGAGTAATGCAGCTGCCAGCATCAAACAAAGAGGGAGTATGCCGGACATGCCGTCGGAGCCGATGAATAGTTTTGCCATAGGTGGGCGTTGTTTTTCAGCTGTGATGATTGGCTGCAAGCCGCGCAGTATAAAGGCCATGCCGAAATGCAGCCCAATGGGCAACCAAAGTGATGCGGTTCGATAGCGGGCGTATGCTAAGACGAGGCCAAAAGTGAATGCCGTGATGAATCCAAATGTAAATTTTTCAGGAGTAAAAAGATCTTTGATGATCGTTGTGATCATTCTGAAGCCTGCGTCGGCCTGATCCGGCTTTGTAAGCGACATGTTGTCCGACGGTAAAATGGAGAGAACCGTGGCGTAAGCGAGAGAAATACAGATGATAGCCATGACTGGGCCAAGGGCTCGTAAACACATGCCCATTAACATGCCGCGAAACAGCAATTCATGAACCACGGCGATGAACATCGCTGAGACCAAGGCATAGCCAATCACCAAAATATAATCATCGGATGGCTCGAAAGATAACCATCCGATTGTTTTTAACCACCACATAGATAGGGTCGTGAGGCTGGCGGTGATCAGAAAGCCGACGACAAACTGAATTTTGGCCTGTGGATTGCGGCCAAGTGCCTGACCCGCTTGAGTACTATTGGCCGGGTTGGGGATTCTTAAACGCCAGGGATGTTGATGTGCTTGGGAGTTGGGATGTAAAAGCCTACACCACATGATAAACGGCCCCCCAAGGATCAGCGCGCATCCCAGTAAAGCACTTTTATAAAAGGTAGCGAATGATGCACCGCTGCAGCGCTCCGCCAGCCAATCAAGTGCAGGGTTCAGGGAGCGTGACTTTCCAACCTCGGCAAGCAGCATCCCTGCATTGTAGAGCCATGGCGCAATGATGGCCGAGGTTACAACAGTAAGGATGAAAAAAAGGATGACTTTGGCGAGGTCACTCTGGAAGAGGCGCTGCACGAGGTGCATTGTCGTGAAAATAGTTCCGCTCGTCAATGAATTGAATCAGGGAAGTTTCTCATTCTCAAGGAGCCGAAATTGGTTATAGCTTAAGCCATGCAGAAACATCAATGGAGAGAGGAGGATGAAGACGGTAAAAGGATTTATCGTGCCACTTACCATGCATCCGAGTGGAAATTATCCTCCCAATTGAAGGGGGATGATGAATGGGAACACCATGACCCCATTCCCCGTGAACTGCTCCAAAAGCTGCGAAAAGTGATCTGGAACAAGTATCAGAGAGGAAGGTGCCCGCACAGGCTGGTGACTCAAATCGACGATATGCTCGACGAAAGCTAGTTGCCCAACAGATCCGGTCTGTTGGCTCGCGTTCTTGCCTCGGCCTGTCGCTTTTTCCATGCTTCAATCTTTCCGTGGTCTCCACTTAGCAAGATCTCGGGAACTTTCATGCCACGGAACTCGTTGGGCTTGGTATAAGCCGGAGCTTCCAGCAATTGCGGATCAGAGAACGATTCGTCCACCGGTGATCTGGCATCCCCGAGGGCGCCGGGCAAGAGACGGACAACGGCATCAGTGACCACCGCAGCTGCCACGGCACCATTGGTAAGGATGTAGTCTCCGATGGAAATTTCCTCATCAACAAGAGCATCGATAATGCGATGATCCACACCTTCGTAGTGCCCGCAAATAATGATCAAATGCTCAGAAGAGCATAGACGCTGAGCGTCACTTTGTTTGAAGGGCTTTCCTTGAGGTGTCATCAGAATCACAAGGCTATTCTCTTGTTTGAGCTCCTCGACAGCCGCAAAAACAGGTTCAGGCATCAGTAACATCCCCTGTCCTCCTCCACAGAGGTAGTCGTCGGTTTTACGGTGTTTCCCTGTAGCCCAGTCGCGAAGTTGGTGAGCGTGAATGTCTGCCAACCCCTGTTCGCGGGCTCTTTTAATGATGCTGTCGTTTAAGGGACCGAGGGCAATTTCCGGGAAAAGCGTGATAATATCAATACGCATACGAGTTCAGAGTCAAGGATCTGGTGACAACAATCAAGGAGGAAGAACAAAGATTGAAGTTTGCAGTTTTTTTTAACCCAGCTATCCATGTGCTGGTGAGTGAAGCCAGTCACAAATCAATTTACATTGTCGCCGGTGAGATCAGTGGGGATACTCATGGGGCTTGCCTGATGGAGTCGCTGCTTGAGCTTGCGCCCAATGTCTCATTCCATGGGGCGGGTGGTCCCTCCATGTGTTCGATCGCAGGTAGTAGCGTTACCAATTGGGTGGAGGATGCAGCAGTCATGGGTATATGGGAGGTTCTCAAGCATTACCGTTGGTTTAAAAAGCGTTTTGATGACATGCTTGCTGAGGTAAAACGAATCAAACCGGAGGTGTTAATACTCATTGATTATCCGGGTTTTAATCTCCGTTTGGCCCATGCAGTAAGGAAGGATCTGCCTGATACTAAAATTATTTACTATATCAGCCCACAAGTCTGGGCATGGAATAAATCCAGAATTCCGAAGATGGTGCAGACCTTGGATCTGATGCTGTGCATCTTCCCATTTGAAAAAGAAATCTTTCAATCTGCGGGGCTGCCTACCGTTTTCACAGGGCATCCATTAGTAGATGAGTTGGATGCAAAGCGTGAAGATGTGCCCCGTCAACAAGAGCTGATCGGCTTGTTTCCGGGGAGCCGTGAACGTGAGGTTTCCAGGCTGTTTCCCGTCATGGTAGAGGCAGCCAGACGTATCCATTCAAATTACCCGTCATGGAAATTTGAAGCAGCGGCTGCTTCCGAGGTTTTGGCAGAACGCATGTGCGATATTATCAAGGATGCCAAGTTGCCCGAAGGTATCATTGCCGTAAAAACCGGCTCAAGTCATCTCCTGATGCAACGTGCGACCTGCGGTGTCGTGGCAAGTGGAACCGCTACTTTGGAGGCCGCTTCTCTGGGTTTGCCCTACTGCCTGGTTTATAAAATCTCGTGGCCAACCTGGCTCATGGGTAAGCTGCTGGTGAAACTTGACTACATAGGCTTGGTCAACATTCTTGCCGGGGAAGAGCTTGTCGAGGAATTGATCCAGTGTGATGCCGAGCCTGGGCGTATCGAGTGCAGCCTTTCCCAAATGATGAAAAACCAAGAATTCAGGAATGATTTACAGGGAAAACTGTTGAGCACAGCAGCCATGCTGGGTGAGCCGGGTGCTCATCACCGGGCTGCTTCTGAAGTCGTGAAGCTGCTCGAGTAACATGATCACCGGAACCATTTTTTCATAACACCATGTCCGATACAAAAGCAGAAGATGCCGACCAGCCAGCTCCTCGCATTTACAAAGTGCTGTTGATGATTTTGCCTGTGGGAGTCGTATTGGGCACGATTGTATTCATGTTCATGTATTTCTACCTCGAGCGCGAGGAGGAGAAAAACTACTCCGTGATTGTTTCCCATGGAATTCGGGTCAGTGATTTGGAAGACATGGTAGATAAATTTACCAATCGCATTGGCGAACGTGCGATTGAGACGGAAGTCGGAAGATCCGGATTACGTAAGGCAGCCTCGATGATCGCAGGGCGACTTGGACCTCAGAATGTGGGTTACCCCATAACCATGTCAGATGGTCAGCCAGCCCACGGTCGATTCTGGAGAAGTTTGTCGGTTGAAATTCTTGGCGAGACAAAGCCCCAGGAGATTCTCTTTGTAGCTGTTTCTTATGCCGGGGCAGGGGAGGATGCTGACGCAAATACCGTTTCCACCGTAATGATGCTGGCTTCCTCCATGGCCCGGGAAAACCCATCTTGCACCGTTCGCTTTGTCTTCATGCCTTTCGATGATTCAACCCAGGAGCTGAATCAATGGCTGCTGACACGCTGTTTGATGCCGGGTGAGAGCTGTTTTGGCATTATCGGTTTGAAAAGCATGGATGACATGCCATCTCCCGGAGATTCAGATTGGCAGATTTCGACCCATTCGTCTCAGGATCTGGTATGGTGGAATTCGCTCCAGAATGAGCAAGCGACCATGAAGCAGAATGATGATGTGGTCCCTACGGTATGGCTGACCCACGCCGTGTTCTCATCCAAGACATGGATCGACCAAAGAGCTCAACGACTCGAGAGCACTCTTGTTCCTGCTCAAGAGCTGAGGAAATGGCTTGTCAAAGCATCGGAATAGCTTTCTCTTTTTTGCTTTTCAGCAGAAAAAACATCTTGCCACACGTCCTCCGGTGGGATAACTCCGCCCAGCACTGCCCGGTTTCATCTGGTCAACAGAGGTATCAGGCATTATCGAAAACAAGGGGCATTAGCTCAGTTGGTAGAGCACTTGCATGGCATGCAAGGGGTCAGCGGTTCGAATCCGCTATGCTCCATTTCGTTTTTGATCGTGCATGACTTCGGCTACACGAACCGATGGCCGATGACCGATGAGCAGCCGCCAGTCAGGGCGGTTTTTTTATCCCCGCAAACCAGAACATCCCATGGCAATTAAAGGAAAAGAGCTCGCCATTGCCTGCGCCCGTGCAGCAGAGCAAATACAAGCCGAGGATATTCGTGTGATTGATCTTGGTGGGGTGTCTTCCCTCACGGACTACATGGTGGTTTGCTCCGGTACGTCCCTTCCCCATCTCAAAGCAGTGATGCGTGACGTGGAAAAGGAGATGGCGGAGCAATACAATGTGAGCGCGGTCAACGCTGAGGGTAATGCAGACTCACGCTGGGTGGTTCTCGATTATATCGATGTCATGGTCCACATCATGCATGATGATCTCCGCGAGCTCTATGGCCTTGAGGATCTGTGGGCCAATGGCAAAGAAGTACAATGGCAAGAGTAGTGAGCTGTAAGCTTCCTGTTTGATTCAGGTTGCTAGCTGACACGAATGCTTAATCCAGAAATGATTGCTGGGAAAGCTCAGCGTATTTTCCATTTTTCTCGATCAGTGCATCGTGGGTCCCGCTTTCAATAATCTGTCCATGGTCCAAGACATGAATCATGTCTGCATTTCGAATCGTTGACAGCCGGTGAGCAATCACAAAAGCTGTGCGGTTGTTCATCAGGTGATCCAAAGCCTCCTGAATAAGGCGCTCGGTTTCACTGTCAACGGAAGCTGTGGCTTCATCGAGAAGAAGAATG